>CAYUQW010000039.1:0-10492 GCA_964446985.1 uncultured Flavobacteriaceae bacterium | reverse complement strand
GTGGACCCAGCAGGGCTCGAACCTGCGACCCTCTGATTATGAGTCAGATGCTCTAACCGGCTGAGCTATGGGTCCTCATTGTTGCAAAGGTATTAATTTTTTTTATTAGTTCAACTTTTGTTATATTAATTTTTAGTAACCAAAACGCCTTTTCCAATATTGCGGTGAGGTATCCTCGGTTTCCTGGAACCAATAGGCTTGTGTAACGCGTTTACCGTCAAGCGTTTTGAGTTTTCTTTCATATATCCAAATGGTCGGATTGAAAACCAAGTCCGTTACACCGACGATATAGGTAACCGGATCCTCTTCATTGCGGCGTTTCTCTTCGGCTACCAAAACTTCGAAACCGTTATGTTCCAATAAGGCTTTCAGAAATTCCATCCTTTCCTTGGAAGCACCTTTTTCCACAATTGTACCCCGCTTGTCGCCTATATCTCCGAACTGGTGTTTTCCGGGAAGTTTCATATGCACTTGTTTTTTTAAAGAATTTTACTGATTTCCGCAATATATTCGTACAACGGACTATACAAACCGATAAGAATCAAACCTACGGCAAGCAAAATAAATCCGATTTTCGTATAAATATCCGATTTGAAATACGGAATGGGATTATCACTCGTACGCAGAAATGCCGCCCGAACGGGCAACAGATAATAATACAGGGAAATGGTCACGTTCACCACGGCAATGAAAACCAACCAATAAAATCCCTTGGAAGCCGCCGTGGAATAGAGGAAAAATTTACCGAAAAATCCGGCAACGGGCGGAATTCCGGCCAAAGAAAACAACGACAGCATCAAAATCAAACTGATACGCGGATTGGTACGGTATAAGCCTTCATAATCCTTGATATTTTCCTTGCCCGACTTCATGGCAATCACGTGGACAGCGCCGAATGCCGCCACATTGGAGAAAATATAAATCAACACGAAATAAATTACGGTTTTCAATGCCATCACGTTTCCCCCGATAACACCCAACAGGATAAAACCGGCTTGCGCAATGGACGAATACGCCAAAAACCGCTTCATATTTTGTTGACGAAGGGCAAAAAAGTTACCGGTAAACATCGTTACGATAGCCAAACCGTAAAGCATAAACGTCCAGGTTTGCTGATAACGACGCAACGGAACGAAAAGCAAAATCATCAGGATAAATACGGCCGCACCCTTGGAAATCACCGAAAGATAATTGGACACCACCGTAGGCGCGCCTTCATAGACATCCGCCGTCCAGAAATGGAAAGGAACGAGCGAAATTTTAAATGCGATACCCGAAACCATCATTACGAAACCGACCAATTCGAGCAACGGAATGCGGGACGAATGAAGGATATCGTGAAAATATATACTGCCGCTCGTCGCATAAATCAAGGAAATACCGAAAAGCATCACGGCCGAGGACATCGCCGCCAACATCACATATTTGATGGCCGCTTCGGCCGAACGTTTTTTGAAAAATTCGAAGGCAACCATAGCACCCACGGGAAGCGAAGCCAATTCCAAGCCGAGATAGAACATCAGAAAATCCCCGGAGGAAATCATAAAATCCAATCCCAACAGCGACGACCACATCAAAATATAAAATTCCGAAGCAAAACCCTGCGGAATCAAATCGCGCTCTATCCATTCGACGGCTTGCAACATAATCAGCATTACACCGATATTCAAAATGGTCTTGAAAAATCCGATCAAAGGTTGCGTAACAAAAGATCCGCCGAACAACTTGCCTTCGGCATAGGGGAAAAATCCCGCTATCAACACGACCGAAAATGTCAAATGGGCCGTGTGGATAACCGCCTTTTTCTTGGATTCGGGCAAAAACAAATCCGCCAACAAGACGATTAAAATCGCCAGCAGAATCAATATCTCATTACGCATCAAACCGATTGTTTGCCAACTCATAATGCATTCGATTTATAGGAAAGGTTTTATAAAATTATCGACACCGGGCTCAATGATATGCAACCACCAGAACGGGAATATACCGATCATCGTGATAAAGAATATGAGCAGATAAATCGCCGCCCGTTCATACCAATAGGCTTTCGGCAGGTTCAAATGTTCCTTCTTCGGCGGTCCCATAAGCATCATACCCACAACGCGAAGGATATACACGGCCGTAACGACAATGGACGACGCCGCCAAAGCCGTAAGAATTTGACGGTATAAATCGTTGTGCAAAAATCCGCCGACGAAAATATTCATTTCGGCCACAAAACCGCTGAATCCGGGCAAACCCAAATTGGCCAGACCCGCTATCACATAAGCGGTGGCAATAAAGGGAATGATTTTCAGCAACCCGCGCATCATCCGCACGTCGCGTGTATGCGTCCGGCCGTAAATCATCCCGATCAAAGCAAAGAACAATGCCGTAATAAAACCGTGTGAGAGCGATTGTAACATCGCACCGTTCCAAGCGATTTTATTAAGCATCAGCAATGCAAACAATACCAAACCGAGGTGGCTCACCGAGGAATAGGCATTGATATATTTCAAATCCGTTTGTTGAATGGCGGCAAAAGCGCCGTAAACCACGCCGATAACGGCCAAGACAAGGAAAAAATCGGACCAAAATATCGTTCCCTGCGGCATCAGATACATCACGACACGGAAAATACCGTAACCGCCGAGTTTCATCAGCACGCCGGCGTGAAGCATCGATACGGCCGTAGGCGCCGAGGAGTGACCGTCGGGAGACCACGTGTGGAACGGGAACAAAGCACCGATAGTACCGAAACCGATAAAGGCCAGCGGGAAAAAGACTTTTTGCAAAGTCACCGGAATGGAAGCATTTTTGGCTATCTCCAATATATTAAAGGTATAATGTCCGTCGGGAGAGGAGTGGAAATATATGCCCAAAATCGCCACCATCAATAAAGCCGAAGCGCCCATCAACATCAAGGTTAATTTCATCGCGGCATATTCGCGCGGACCGCTTCCCCAAATGCCGATTAACAAATACATCGGGATTACGGCGATTTCATAGAATACAAACATCGTAAACAAATCCAATGAAATGAAAAATCCGAATACCCCCGTGGCAAGCATAATCAGGGATATGAAAAATTCTTTGGGCAAATCGTGGATTTTCCATGAAACGAAAATGCCGGCAACCACAATCAACGACGTCAGCATAATCATCAATACCGAAATACCGTCCACGCCGATAAAATAGTGTATGTTCCAATCGGGAAACCATACCCTATCTTTGGTGAATAGCATCACGGCATCGTTACCAGCGCGCCTTTCGGCCAAATAACGCCACAACAAATGAAAAGCCATCACGGTTTGTATCAGCATTCCGGTAAGCGCCGTCACCCGTGCCTGCTTCAGGTTTTTGGTAAAAATCAGCGCTATTACCGTAAGCAGTGGAACCACGACAAACAAAGTCAATATATCCATTTTCCTTCTTTTTAGTAATTATAGAAATAGAAAATCATAATCAGAATCACCACGCCGTAAATAAAGTAAATGCCGTATTCCTGCATTCGTCCCGACTGAATGAATTTTATCTTTTCGGATATCCATACGGTCGTATTACCTATGGCATTCATCATTCCGTCCACCACGTGGCGGTCGAACCAAGCGGCGGGCTTGGAGATTTTATCGAAAATAATCCGTTTTGTTACAAACAGATACAATTCGTCCATATAAAATTTGTTTTTGGCCCAGACATACAATTGTCCGAAAGCCCGGGAAACTTTTTCGGGATAATCCGTTTTCTTATAATACATCACATAAGCGAAGAAAATACCCGTTGCCGCCATCAAAACCGAACCGATAACCAAGGGACTCAACCAGTGAATATGGTAGCGGAACGGCACCCTGTCGGGCGAAACGTAGAGCGAAAACGGTGTGAAAACCCAACCGACGGTAACGGTCAAAAGACCGAGGAACACCACCGGATAGAGCATGGCTTTGGAATCCTCACGCGGCGTATGTTCATAGGTCCGTTCGCCGTTGAAAAAGATACGGAAATACAGACGGAACATATAGAATGCCGTCAGACCCGCGACGAAAAATCCGGTAAACCAAATGATTTTATCGAATTCGAAAGCGGCGTGCAGGATTTCGTCCTTACTATAGAATCCGCTGAAGGGCGGAATTCCCGAAATGGCCAAAGCGGCAATCAGGAACATCCAACTTGTTACGGGCAAATATTTGTGCAATCCGCCCATATCTTTCATCAAATTGGAATGAACCGCGTGAATGATAATACCCGCCGCCAGGAACAACAGGGCTTTGAACATGGCGTGCGTAAACAAATGGAACATCCCGGCCATATAGCCCATTCCGTCGGGACCTTTGAAGCCAGAAACCCCCAGAGCGAGCATCATATAACCGATTTGCGACATCGTGGAATAGGCTAAAACGCGTTTGATATCTTCCTGCGTTAATGCTATCACCGCAGCAAACAATGCCGAAAACGCACCGACTACGGCAACCACACGCAGGGCGAAACCGCCCCCGACAAAATAATACAAAGGAAACAAGCGGGCCACCAAAAACACACCGGCAACCACCATCGTAGCGGCGTGAATCAAAGCCGAAACCGGTGTGGGACCTTCCATTGCGTCGGGCAACCATATATGCAACGGGAACATTGCCGATTTACCGGCACCGCCGATAAAAATCAAAATCAATGCCCACGTAACAGCCGACAATCCGAGAAAAACACCGCCGGAATGTTGCGATATCCATTGAATCGTCGAAGGGCTGTTGAGCGTTTCCAAATCAAAAGTGCCCACAAAATAGGCGATCATCAGAATACCCACGAGGAAAAAGAAATCGGCAAAACGCGTGACAATAAAGGCTTTTTTGGCCGCCGCAATGGCCGAAGGTTTAACAAAATAATATCCTATCAACAAAAAGGACGATACACCCACCAATTCCCAGAAAATATATATCTGAAACAAGTTGGGCGCCAAAACCAGCGAAAGCATCGAGAAGGAAAACAAGGAAAGATAGGTATAAAACCGGGCAAATCCTTCGTCTTTGTGCATATAACCGAGGCTGTAAATATGCACCATAAACGAAATCGTCGTAACCACCACGAGCATCATTACCGAGATAGGATCGATCAATGCACCGACTTGAATGCCCAGTTTATCCGTAAAATGAATCCAATCCCACCGGAAAGGAATCACGGGAACATATTTTCCGTTTTGCAATCCGCTGACAAAGAAATATTTATAAGCCGTCACCAATGCCAAAACCCAGGAAATACCCAAGGAAGCTATGCCCACATATCCGGCAAACGGCTCCTTAAAATACCGGTTGAACAAACCCAATATCAGAAAACTGATAAAGGGCAAGAGCGGTATCCAAATGACATAACTGAAATCCGTCATAATCGCGTTTTTTTAATATTTCAAATCTTTTACCTCCTTCACATCCACCGATTTGGTCATCTTGTAAACCTGCAAAATAACGGCCAATGCCAACGCCGTTTCGGCCGCCGCCAAAGCAATGATAAACAAGGAAAAAATCGCTCCTTGCAATACGCCGGGATATACGTATTTATTAATGGCGATAAAATTGATCGCTTCGGAATTGAGCATCAGTTCCAGCGAAATCAAAATCGAAATCAGATTGGTTCTGGTGATAAATCCGTATAGACCTATGAAAAACAACAAGGTCGTAAAGGTCAGAATCATTTGTATGCTAACGCCTTCTATCATAATTCTTCTTTTTTGGCTTTTTTACTTTTGGCAATAACAATGGCGCCCACCATCACGGACAGGAGCAAAATCGAGATAACTTCAAACGGCAGGATAAAGCCGTTGTCGCCATAACTCAATAAGGCTTCTCCTACTTTGTTTACGGTAGTAGGAGTTTTTTGTGACCCTACCGGAAAATCAAAATTCCAAATGGCATACAGCGCCAATCCCATCAACGATAAGGCCGTAACGGCCGCAATGACCCGGCGGAAAAACGCAATCTTCCTGACAGGCTCTCCGATTTTCTCCGTGAGCAAAACGACATAAACGAACAAGACCATCACACCGCCGGCATACACCGATAGCTGCACGGCGCCCATAAAATCATAATCCATCAGGAAATATATTCCGGCAATTCCCAGCAAAACAAACAGCAGATACAAAACACTACGGTAAATCTTCGTTGTCGAAACGGTGAGAAAAGCCGCTATCAACACAATCCCCGCAAGAATGTAAAACATTATACTTTCCATAATTTCCTTTTATTCTTCGACACCAGCCATTAATTTGGAGCCCGGACGGTTCAGAACTTTTGTCAATGAATGCCTGTCATACGTGGCCGAATGGAAATTCGTTGACCACATAATCGCATTGGTCGGACACGCTTGAATACAAAGCGAGCAACTTGTGCACATTCCGAGGTGGTAAATGTGCTTGTCGATCATTTTTTTCTTTTTCCCCGTTGCGGGATCGAGTTCGCGTTTCCAAATAATTTCGATGGACCCGTTCGGACAGGCGATTTCACAAGCCTGACATCCCGTACAACGGTGTTCGTTATTTTCATTATGCCACATCACCACTTCCCCTTTGAAGCGCTCGAACACTACGGGCGGCTCATCCGGATATTGACGCGTGATGACATATTTCCGCTTGAACAAATTCGGGAAAAAGTAATGCCCCGTTACCTGCATTCCTTGAAGCAGTGTTTTAATGGCATTGATGATTTTATTGAAATATCCCATAAGGCCGTTAGCTTACAATCCGAAAATTTTTCCTATGTCAAATAACCAGTCTTTCCATACGAACAAGGCCATCAGGACCGTATTGACCAATCCGATCGGCAACAAATATTTCCATTCCAACGTCAGCAATTGATCGATTCGCAAACGCGGGAATGTCCACCGGAACCACATCATAAGGAATATGACGCTCATCGTTTTCAGCATAAACCAGAATAATCCCCAAAACCATTGCGCCGGCAAAGCGTCGGTGATACCGAAAGGCGCCAGCCACCCGCCGAGGAAAAGCGTCGAGGTAAGCGCTGCAATGATAAACATATTGATAAATTCGGCCAGGAAAAAATAGGCGAATCCCATACCCGAATATTCCGTATGGAACCCGGCGCCCAATTCCGACTCTCCTTCAACCAAATCGAAAGGAACGCGGTTTGTTTCCGCCGTGCCGGCAATCATAAAAATCATAAAGGCAACGATTGAGGCGATATGCCCTTTGAACAAAAACCAAGTGCCGTGCTGGGCTTCGACGATGGACGACAATTTCAACGTACCGGCCATCAAAACGACGGTTACCACGGCAAATCCCGCCGAAAGTTCGTAACTGACCATTTGCAAACCGCTACGCATAGCCCCGATAAGCGAATATTTGTTGCGGCTTCCCCAAGCACCGAACAAAATGCCCAATACCCCTACCGAGGATACGGCGGAAATGAAAAATATACCCACATTGATATCGAAGGCTTGAATTTCACGGGCAAACGGTATCAAGCTTATCCCGATCAAAGCGGTGATAATGACGAGATAATATCCCGCTTTATACAGTAATTTATCGGCGAATTTCGGGATAAAAATTTCTTTCGAAACCAATTTCAGCGCATCGGCAATGGTCTGTAAACTTCCCCACGGTCCGACACGGTTAGGTCCCAGCCGCAACTGAAAAAATCCGGCCACTCGTCTTTCCATCAACACCAGCAGCAATCCCGCTACGGCAAAAAAGCCCAAGTATATGGCTACGATCAATACCAAAATCAAGACATATAGCCATCCGTGTGTTCCCTGCAACCATTGGGCGAAAATATTGGCAGTCATCAGATTCATTTTCTCGGATTTTTATCGGTCAATATCGGGAATTACGAAATCAAACGTGGACATAATGGCCACCAAATCGGCAATTTTCCATCCCAATCCCACTTTGAGCAGTGCATTGAGGTTCATCAATCCGGGCGAGCGGAATTTGACACGGTAAGGATTTTTCTTGCCGTCGCTCACGATAAACACGCCCAGTTCGCCGCGTGCCGTTTCCACACGTTGATAGAATTCCCCTTTGGGCAATTTGATCAGATTCCGCATCGGCATTTGATAGGGCCCTTCGGGAATGTTATCCACCAATTGTTCCAGGATATTCAACGATTCGTACATCTCGCGCATACGCACTTTGTAGCGGGCCAGATTGTCGCCGCCTTCTTCTACGGCTTCTTCGAAGTTCACCCGGTCATAAGCGCTGTAAGGGAAACGTTTGCGAATATCCGAATGCAATCCCGAGCCGCGGGCCACGGGACCGGTGGCACCGAAATTCAAGGCATCTTCCTTGCTCAACAAACCGACACCTTTCATACGTTTTTGGAAAATGATATTGCCGGTAAGCAAACGGTCGTATTCCGGCAAAACTTTGCGCATGTGAGCAATCAAATTTTTGACGCGCTCGGGAAATTCGGGATGCAAATCGAACATAACGCCGCCGGGAATATTGTAACTCATCGTCAGGCGCGCGCCGGTGGTTTGCTCCATAATCTCGTTGATCATTTCCCGGTCGCGGAAGGCATACATAAACGTCGTGAGTGCGCCGATGTCCATTCCCATCACACCCCACCAGAGCAAATGCGAAGCGATACGCGTCAGTTCGTCCATCATCGTGCGGATAACCTTGATACGGTCGCTCACTTCGACCTCGAGGGCTTTTTCGACGGCCAACGCAACCGCTTCGTTATTAATGTGCGAGGAAAGATAATCCATCCGGTCGGTCAGGTGGATAATTTGCCGGTAGGTATCGTATTCGCACATTTTTTCGATGCCGCGATGAATATATCCGAGATCCGGTTCGATGCCCACCACGGTTTCGCCGTCCAATTTGAGAATCAAACGCAATACGCCGTGTGTGGCGGGATGCTGCGGACCCATATTCAGGAAATATTCCTGTGTTTGAATATCGGATTGAATAACTTTTTCTTCGATCATAATGAATTACTTTCGGATGATCATATAGTCGTCTTCGTAATCTTTTCGCAGAGGATAACCCTTGAACCCGGGCGTCAGGAACAATCGTTTCAGTCCGTCGTGACCCCGGAAACGGATACCGAACAGATCGTAGATTTCACATTCGTGGATATGGGCGGCAAACCATAGGTCTTCCACCGTATCGAACACAGGATTTTCCCTGTCGCCGGTTTTTACGCGCACGGTCAATTCGTGTCCGTGTTTCCGGCTTTCGAGATGATATATCACGCCCAATTCTTTTCCCCAATCCATCCCTGTCATATTGAAAAGGCTGTCGAAGGCCAGTTCGGGATCTTCTTTGAGGAAACGCATAAAAGGTTTCAATTGATCGGGATGCACTTCAATATCGATAAAATCCGACGGATTATCTTCGAGGATATTGATCAACTGCATTTCCGTTCCCGCGGGAATATCGATTTCGACATCCGGTTTTTTGGCGAGTATGTAATTGATGAGTTCGTCGTTGGTCATAGGATTGATTTTTAGGCTTTTCCTTCGTCGAATCCGTCGATGGGATTTTTCCTGGTTCTAAGACTTTCTTTCTCGATTTTTTTCTGCAAAAGCATCATAGCATCGAGCAGGGCTTCGGGACGCGGCGGGCATCCCGGCACATAAACATCCACGGGAATCACGTGGTCGGCTCCACGGACTACGGAGTAATTATTGTAGTAGAACGGTCCTCCCGAAATGGCACAGGCACCCATGGCAATCACATATTTCGGCTCGGACATTTGATCGTAGAGCCGGCGCAAAACCGGGGCCATTTTGGCGACAATGGTTCCCGCTATGATTATCAAATCGGCCTGACGGGGCGAAGGACGTGCCACTTCAAAACCGAAGCGCGCCCAATCGTATTTGGCGGCACCCGTTTGCATCATTTCGATAGCGCAACAAGAGGTACCGAAATACAAAGGCCACAAGGAATTTTTCCTGCCCCAGTTGATAATTTTATCCAAAGTCGTGATCACGATATTGCCACCGTTTCCCGCCGGAATCACCTGTCCGGGAAAATCTTCCGGCACTTGCGGCGAATAGGGATTGTCGGGCGTATCGCCGATAAAAAATTGTTTGTTTTCTACTGCCATTTTAACGCGTCTTTTTTCCAAGCATAAAGTAAACCGATTCCCAAGATAATCAGGAATATCAATATTTCATAAAACGCCACCGTTCCGATTTTCTTGAATACCGTTGCCCAAGGAATCAAATAGACAATTTCGATATCGAAAATCAGGAATACCAGCGTAAAGATATAATATCCGGCCCGGTAGCGAACCCACGTAGGCCCGATGGTTTTCATTCCGGACTCGTAGGGCAAGCGCTTGTCGGGATTGTCGGATTTGTAGGAAATCAGGTTGGAAAGGCCGTTTGCTATCAAAATAAGGGCTATTCCCCCCAGCAGAAAGACCAAAATTGCTATTTTTCCCATAATTAAAGCTTAATTCCGGTGACAAAGATAAAGCCTGTTTAATGAGTAAAAATGATTTAAGTCAGATATAAAAGAAAGCTTTGGTGAATATACGGAAAAAAATGATTTTTTGAA
>CAYUQW010000038.1:0-10572 GCA_964446985.1 uncultured Flavobacteriaceae bacterium | reverse complement strand
ATAAATAATATGTATCGCATATCCACCATAATATTCCGGCAAATGGCGGGATCATAATACAGATCCGACATCGTTCCTTCCCAGACACGATCGAAATTCAATCCGACCAATTCGCCTTTCCGGTTCAATGCGGGGCTTCCCGAATTACCTCCGGTTGTATGGGCCGTTCCGAGGAAATTTACGGTAATGGTATGATTGCTGTTCATATACGGACCGTAATCTTTATTTTCATATAAAGATAGGAATTTTTCGGGTAAATCAAATTCGTAATCGCCGGGAATGTATTTTTCTATGACACCGTCAATCGTGGTAAAGGGTGCATAATAGACGCCGTCGCGCGGCTCGTATCCTTCTACCCGGCCGAATGTCAACCGGAGTGTTCCGTTGGCATCCGGGACAAAATTCCGGTTCGGATAGGTTTCGAATAATAGTTTTTGATACTTTCTCATCAGGCGTCTTGTTTGGTTTACGGATTGATAATAATCGGGATTTATGTTTCCGTATAAATCATTTATCAAAGTCTGTGCCAAAATGTATCCACTATCGTTTTCCAAGGCTTTCCGGAAGTTTTCGGGTGGTTGATTGAGAACCTTTTTTAATACATCGGGATTGGCCACAACGGATTGTTCCGCGATGTTCCTGGTGAGTTTTTTAATATCGGCCCGTGCTAAAATGCTGTCGGCATATTTTCCGGGGATATGTTCTTTATAATAGGTCATCATCGCTTCGAACAAATCGGCATCCACGCGTTTGTCGCTGTTTTCGAACATTTGATCGACACCGGAAAGGAATTTTTTCATCATTTCCGCGGCTTTGCCGGGTTGGCGTGCCATTTCGTTCATCAAACGGACGAGTTTGTATCCGCGATACATCCAAGGGTTGTTTACATAAGCGGCTTCAATGAAGATATTCCGTGCGTTTTCGGGAACAAAGCGTTCTTCGTAAGCTTGTTTCAGCCGGTCGAGAATGTGCAGGTCTTCTTCCGGTGCGCCTTTGTTTTTCAGGGCATCGAGGAACAGTTTTTCGTTATATTTTTTGTTCTCTATGGCATAGCTGCGGCCGATACCGCGATTTTCGCCTTTCCATTTTTTCCAATAATTGGCCACACGGGCATATTGTGCCGTATATTTTAATTTAATCGTATCGTTCCGGTGCATATAACGGTCCATAATTTTCAGGGCAATATCCCTGATTTCAATCCTGACGGGATTTATTTTTTTGGTAATTTGCTCAATGACAAACGAAGGCAGGTATTCGCGTGTTCGCCCTGGGAATCCGTAAACCATAATCAAATCCCTTTCCTTGACGCCTTTCATCGAAACACGGAGGAACTTATCGGGTTTGTACGGAACATTATCGGGGCTGTATTCCGCCGGGCGGTTGTTTTTGTCGGCATAAACACGGAACAGGGAGAAATCCGCCGAATGCCGCGGCCACATCCAATTGTCGGTATCGGCACCGAATTTTCCCAGGGCGGAAGGCGGAGCGCCGACGAGCCGGACATCCTTGTAATTTTCTTCGATGAATGCATAGTATTTATTACCGTAGAAAAAGGGAACGATACTGATATCCTGCCATTCTTTCTTGGGTATTTGCTTTTTCAGTGCATTGATGTTTTTATCGATGATCGACTGTCGTTCTTTTTCCGGAAGTTCATCGGAAACGCCTTGTAATACGGCATCGGTTACGTCGATGATTTTGCGGACAACGGTGACATACATTCCCGGATTGGGCAATTCTTCGGATTTGTCTTCGGCCCAAAAACCGTCTTTGACATAATTGTGTTCCAAGGTGGAATGGGCTTGAATGGCGGAATAGCCGCAGTGGTGGTTGGTAATGAGCAAACCTTCGGGAGAAATAAACGAGCCGGTACAGCCGCCGTTGAATTGTACGATGGCGTCGTTTAATGCCGGCTTATCCGGTGAATAGAGCAAGGAAGCGGGAATTTGAATATTTTCTTCCTGTAATAGATGGTAATATTGCCCGAATTCCGAGGGAATCCACATCCTGTTTTCCTGAGCAAGGAGGATATTGTTTGTTATAAAAACAAGAATATGTATAAAAATCAGTTTTTTTCTCATAGCCGATTATCAATTAATTTTTCAAATATAGAAATCTTGTAGGAAATATACATTTTTTACGCCGTTAAATTTTCATATATTCGTGTCAAAAATCAGTTTCATTGGTTGCATTTAATTCGATAACGGATTTTTCAGGTATTTTATTGAAGGAAGTCGTAACCTTCGGTATCCTTGCCGGTTTGTTGGGATTGATTTTTTATACATCGGGCTTGAAATCGCGCTTTTGGAGAAAATTTTATGCGATAGTTCCTTCTTTACTGTTGGCTTATATGTTGCCTGCCGTTTTGACTTCGTTAGGCATCATACATTTGAAATGGACGGTGGAAGTAAACGGAGCGCCCGTGGTATATAAGTCACAATTGTATTGGGTGGCGTCGCGGTTGTTTTTGCCCGCATCCTTGATTTTGTTTACCATGAGCATCGACTTGAAGGCCATTTTGCGGTTGGGTTGGAAAGCGTTGTTAATGTTTTTTACCGGAACGGCCGGGATAATTATCGGTGCACCGCTTGCTTTAATGCTGACGGCTTGGCTGTTTCCTTCCTTGTTGGAACCGGCGGGAGCGGATGCCACGTGGCGCGGTCTTTCGACCATCGCGGGAAGTTGGATCGGCGGGGGAGCCAACCAAACGGCAATGTTGGAAATTTTCGGATATAACAAGGAACTTTTCGGAAATATGTTGCTGGTGGATATTGTCGTGGCCAATATTTGGATGGCGGTCTTGTTATTGGGTGTGAATTTCAAGGATAAAATCGATGCGTGGCTTCGTGCCGATACTTCGGCTATCGAGGAACTGAAAGCCAAAGTGGAAAAATTCGACCGGGAAACACAGCACATTCCTACGTTGCGCGAGTATATGCTGATTTTGGGCATAGTGTTTTTTACCGTGGCCATGGCATTGTGGGCTTCCGGCTCCGTGGCTTCGTTGATGAGGACTTGGTTCCCTGCCGTGGCTTCGTCGCGATCGGCATTTTCTTCGCTCGGTTCGTCCTTTTTCTGGCTGATAACTTTGGCCACGTTGGCGGGGATTTTGTTCTCCTTTACACCCGTTAAATTGCTGGAAGGGGCGGGTGCTTCCAAAATCGGAAGTGTGTTCATTTATTTCCTTGTGGCGACTATCGGAATGAAAATCAATTTATCCGAGATTTTGGATCATCCGGAATTGTTTCTGCTCGGATTGATTTGGATGAGTATCCACGCGCTGCTGTTGATTTTAGTTGCCAAATGGTCGCGTTCGCCTTATTTCTTCATGGCTGTCGGCAGTCAGGCCAATGTAGGCGGTGCGGCTTCGGCTCCGATTGTGGCTGCGGCATTTCATCCGGCTTTGGCGAGTGTGGGCGCATTGTTGGCCATTTTGGGTTATGTGGTGGGAACTTACGGGGCGTTGATTGCGGCCCAATTGATGCAATGGGTGACGGAATGGTTACGGTAAAGATCCATTTTCCGCCAAAAACATAATTTTTGCGGATTATAATCCTGAAATATTATAATTTTTGCGGATTTTTTGGTGGGATAAGGAAATCCGCATAATTATTTTTATTAATGGTAAATAAACGTGCTTCGGGATAAGCTTTGCGGAAAGTTCTGCTGAAATGTACTTTGCGCTTGGGGTTGTATTTGATTTCATATCCGAACATTTCGCCGTTTCGTATTTCTATTAAATCGATTTCCTGCTGTTGTGCCGTTCTCCAAAAATACAAGCTGCTTTCAGGGTTAAAAGTTCGAATGATTTTCATACGTTCCGAAACGACAAAATTTTCCCATAAATGCCCTGAATCATTCCGTAATTCCGGCGGACGGAAATCGTTTATCAACGCATTGCGAATACCGTTATCCCAGAAATAGATTTTTTGTTTGTGTTTCAATTCGTTACGTAAATTCCGGCTAAAACTTCTCAGGCGAAAAACGACGAAAGCCTTTTCCAAAATATCGATATATTTTTCCACGGTTTTACTGTCCAATCCGCATATTTCTCCCAATTCAGGGTAGGAGATTTCCTGGGCGGTTTGCATAGCCAAAGCCGAAGTCAAAACCTTGATTTTTTCGCTTTTTCTGATTCGATCAAAGGACAAAATATCCCTGAACAAATAGGAACCGGTGAGTTCCGCTAAAATTTCCCGCTTGTTATCATTGAGGTAAACTTCCGGATAAAGGCCGTAAATCAAGATGGAATCCAATTTTTTATCCACCTCGAAGAAGCCGGAATGCTCGCTTAATTCGCCAACGGAAAAAGGAAACAAGGAAAATTCCCATTTTCTTCCGGTGAGCGGTTCGGATACCTTACTTGCCAATTCAAAAGAGGACGAACCGGTCGCAATTACCTGATAATGAGGAGCATAATCCACTATACGTTTGATGATTTTCCCCGGATTTTTCAATGTTTGCGCTTCGTCAATAACGATAATTTCGGCATCGCCGAAGTAGGTTTTCAATTGCGCGGATGATTTTTCCAGCAATACGTCCGTTCCCGGTTCGTCGGCATTGATCCAAAGAATCCGTTTATCTTGATTTTCCGTGATATGTTTGATCATCGATGTCTTTCCGACGCGCCTTGCTCCGTAAACGATAATTGCCCTTCCTTTGAATAGCTTGTTTCGTATGCGTGGTTCCTGATATCTTCGGATGTATGTCACCGGGATAATAAATTTTTACAAATATATGAATTTTCCGCCAAAAACATAATTTTTGCGGATTATAATCCTGAAATATTATAATTTTTGCGGATTTTGATAAAGCCGAATCCTTTTCCGCGCATAAAAATTGTTTTGTATTTTTGATTTGATGAAATTACGCAGTAATCACGAATTGGCTTTGGCCCGGGAATATTTGGCGCAAACCGACAGGAATATTTTTCTGACGGGAAAGGCCGGCACCGGGAAAACCACTTTCTTGAAGGACGCCGTCGAAGGAATTCCCAAACGCTCGGTGATAGTGGCGCCTACGGGCGTTGCGGCGGTGAATGCGGGCGGAATCACCATTCATTCTTTTTTTCAATTGCCTTTGGGGTTGCTCTTGCCGGGTTGGGAAAAAACGGAACGGAAAAATTTCCGCTACCGCAAAAACAAGGTGGAACTTTACCGGTCGTTGGAATTGCTGGTGATCGATGAAATATCGATGGTACGTGCCGATGTGCTCGATGCTATGGATAATGTCTTGCGGCGTTTCCGGAAGTCGGACTTGCCTTTCGGCGGTGTACAGGTTTTGATGATCGGGGATTTGAGTCAATTGCCGCCGGTGGCCCGTCCCGAGCATTGGGATTTGATGCGCCGGTATTACGAAACGCCCTATTTTTTCAGTAGTAAGGTCTATGCCGGAATGCATCCCGTAACCATCGAATTGAAGGAGGTTTTCCGGCAGGAAAATGAACGTTTCATTCGTATCTTGAATGAAATACGCGAAAACCGGTTATCCGAAGAATCCTTGCAATTGCTCAATAGCCGTTATGTGCCGGATTTTAATTTGGCGGATTACGACGGTTACATTCTCCTGACAACCCACAATGCCAAAGCCGGCCGTATCAATCGCGAGCGTTTGGACTCGCTCAAAGGAAAACCACGGAAATACAAGGCCCGAATTAGCGGCAATTTTCCCGAAAACGCTTTTCCGGGACCCGAAGAGTTGGTGCTGAAAGAAGGGGCGCAGGTGATGTTTATCAAGAATGATCCCACGGGACGGAAACGTTTCTACAACGGGAAAATCGGCAAGGTGACGGATTTGGATGACGAAACGGTTACGGTGGTATGCGAGGATGACGAAACACCTATCGTTACTACGCGCGTCAAATGGGATTATGTTTCCTATAAAACCGATGCCGAAACGGGAGAAATTGTCCGCTCGAACGAGGGCGAATTCGAGCAATTCCCCTTAAAGCTTGCTTGGGCCGTTACCATTCACAAAAGTCAGGGCTTGACCTTCGAAAAAGCCGTTATCGATACGAGATCCGCTTTTGCACACGGACAAACCTATGTGGCTTTGAGTCGTTGCAAAAGTCTCGAAGGTTTGGTTTTGCAACATCCCGTTACGGCTTCCCAGTTGATATACGATTACAGGGTAAACCGGTTTATGTACACGCAAAAAATGCCGGACGAAGCGGATTTGCAACGTTCCAAACGGGATTACCAATTGAAAATCATCGCGGAAATATTGGATTTTTCGAAACTGCGCCGGCCTTTGGAAGCGCTCAACGGACTGACTTGGCAAAATCCTTCGGCATTTCCGGGCGATTCGGGTGATATTCCCGGCCGTCTGATCCGCACGGTGTTGGAGCCGTTGCAAAAAGTCGCCGGAAAATATTACCGTAAATTGGAGCGAGCGGCGGCACAAAATCACGATTTCCTTTCGGCGCCGGATATTCTGACGCGTTGGTACCGGGCTATGGCCTATTTTTCCGCTGAATTGGAGGAAAAATTTATATCCGTTTGGGACAATTTCGTTTATCAAACGGACAACACGGAATTGGAAAAGCGTTTGAACGAATTATATGATGAAGTCAATGACGAATTGGAATTTAAATTGTTTATATTCAATAATTTACAAACTGATTTCGATACGGATAGATACCGTAGGCTTGCATTTGAATATGATTTTAACAAAAAAAAGGCCAAACCGGCAAAGAAATTTATCCCGAAATCCGTATCTCATCCCGATTTATACGAAGCACTGGAAGACCTTCGTTCGGAATTTGCCTTCAATGAGAATGTGCCCGAATATCAGATTTTCAATCGTGAAACATTGTGGGAGTTATCCGAGCAACTGCCCGTAACGCCCAAACAATTGAAGAAAATAAAAGGCATCGGTAAAAGGCGGTTGGAGAAGTACGGCGACGAAATTATCGAATTGATAAAAAATTGGTGTATCGCCAACGATATCCCTTTGCCGGAGGATGAAGTGCCCAAGAAAAATACGCGCGAAGTCAGTTTGGATTATTATCTCGAAGGAAAATCGCCGGAAGAAATTGCCCGGATACGTCAATTGCAATTGTCCACCGTACGCGGTCATTTGGCGGAATATATTGCATCGGGAAAGGTAAACGTTTATGATTTGATATCGAAGGAAAAATTGAAATATTTGTTGGAAAAAATATCGGCTATGGAAACGGAAAATCTCTCCGCTATAAAAAAATCGGTAGGAGACGATTTCGGATACGATGAGATTAAAATTGCTTTGACCTATAAAAAACAGATGAATTCCGGTGCCGGTGCGGCTGAATAAATAATTGTAAATTTGTGCTATGAAAAATTCCGATGTAGCCGGCAAGCGGGTTTTCAATACCGTGGAGGAAGCCCTGGAAGATATCCGTAACGGTAAGATGGTGATTGTCACCGACGATAAAGAGCGCGAGAACGAAGGCGATTTGGTTGCGGCCGCGGAGAAAGTAACGCCGGCAATGATCAATTTTATGGCCAAAGAGGCGCGTGGGCTTATCTGTGCGCCCATTACCGAAGAACGGGCCGATCAATTGGATTTGCCTTTGATGGTGGACAGGGTTTCGGATCCTTTGGGAACGGCTTTTACCGTTTCGGTGGATCTTATCGGTGAGGGCGTTACCACCGGTATTTCTGCGGAAGATCGTGCCAAAACCATCAAAGCCCTGACCGACGATACCAAAACCGCCTACGATTTTCGCAGGCCGGGACACGTTTTTCCGTTACGGGCCAAAGACGGCGGTGTATTGCGGAGACCGGGACACACCGAAGCGGCTATCGATTTGGCCAGGTTGGCGGGCTTGAAACCGGCCGGGGTGATTGTGGAAATTATGAACGAAGACGGTACGATGGCCCGTGTGCCGCAACTGAAAGAACTGGCGCGGAAATACGGCCTTAAAATGATTTCCATTGAGGATTTAATCCGTTACCGCCTGGAAAAAGACAGCCTGATTAAACGCATTGAACAATTCCCGATGCAGACCCGCTTCGGCGAATTCAAAGTGACGGTTTACGAACAAACCAACAAAAGGCATTTGCATTTCGCTTTCAGTCTGGGAGAATGGGACAAAGACGATATTGTGCCCGTACGGGTTTTCCCCGTGACACACGTTTTTGATATTTTGCGGGTGATGCGCCAAAATCCCGATGAGATTTTACGCCCCTTTTTCGATTATATTGTTCAAGAGGGCAGAGGCGCCGTGTTGTTTGTTTACAACGGAAGAAATTGGTCGGAAATGCTGGCGCGCGTGCATCAATATGCCGAATCCGTCCGCAAGGGAAACGATCAACTCCCATCCATTCCGCCCGATGAAAAAGATTACGGCATCGGTGCACAGATATTACACGATTTGGGCATCAAACGTATCAATTACCTGACTTATCATTCGCCGGTAACGGACAAGGTTGCCCTAAGCGGTTTCGATTTGGAAATCGTGAAAAACACGGTGTTGAAGGACCACTAGCCGATGTTTTTCGCCCAGGTTTCGAAACGTTGGCGAATCAAATCCCTGACTTCCCTGAATTTGCGCAAAACTTCTTCATCCGTTCCCGCGGCTTTGGCCGGATCTTCGAAGCCGAAATGTAAACGTTGTTTGACCTTGCCGGTGAAAACCGGACAGGATTCTTTGGCTTCGTCGCATACGGTGACGACATAATCGAAAGTTTGGCGGAGGAATTGATCGACGTTTTTCGGTTTTTTCCCGGACAAATCGAAACCGGCTTCGCGCATCACTTTCAGTGTAAACGGATGGATTTCCGGTGCGGGGTCGGTGCCGGCGGAATAAATTTCGGCTTGGGGCAGGGCTTTTTGCATAAAGGCTTCGGCCATTTGGCTGCGGCAGGAATTTCCCGTACAGAGAATAAGAATTTTCATGGGAATCAGCCGGTTTTGACGACGATGACATCGGACAGACGGGTGGTATATTGCGGCGAGAGGTGTGCCTGTTTCATTTTCCACGTACGGGATAAATCTTGTCCGCCGAGCTTGATCACATCATATCCGTAACGTCCGTTCAACCGGTCGATACTGCGCATCAATGTTTCTTTTCGCGGATCGTAGGCTTCGAATAAATTCAATTGTTTTGTGCCGGCGGGCACCAATTCGGAAACAAGTATGCCGGCTTTCTTGTAGGCATAACCGTCACGCCATATTTTTTCCAGTCCGGCCACGGCATTTTTGGCCAATTCCATGGACGAAGCGGTGGGATAGGGAAGTTTTAAGGTGAGATGCCCGGCATACTGAGGCAAATCGGTCCGGTGACGGTTGGTTTTGATAAAGACCGTAAGAAATCGGGCGGCGGAACCTTGACGGCGCAGTTTGGCCCCGGTTACCGATGCAAAGGTAACAATACGTTCGCGTACTTCTTCGTAATCCGTCAAAGCGGTTTCGAACGTGCGGGTGGTGGCTATGCGTTTATGCGGTTGCGGAAATTCCAAATCGAAAATACGTATGCCGAGAAGTTCCTTTTTGATGCGTAAACCGTGGATGCCGAAATATTTTTTGAGTAAAAAATCGGATAGCTTGACAAAATCTTCCGCTTTCGCAACACCGAATCTTTCCAGACGTTTGGCCAGCCGCCTGCCGATGCCGTGGATATCGCCGGCGGGCAACCAGCGAAGGGCTTTGCGTATTTTTTCTTCCGTATCCAACATGTACACACCTTGGGTTTGTCCGGGAAATTTCTTGGCGATTTTGGCGGCCACCTTGGCCAAAGTTTTGGTTTCGGCAATGCCGACGGTAACGGGAATTCCGATGGAGCGCATCACGTCGCGCTTCATATTTTGCATAAGGGGAACGAGTTTTTCAACGGCCAATCCGTCCAAGCGCAAGAAGGCTTCGTCAATGCTGTAAATTTCCATATCCGGAGCATGGCGTCCGAGAATGTTCATCATGCGCGTGCTCATATCGCCGTACAGCGTAAAATTGGACGAAAAGACGTAAACACCTTTTTCCCGGAAAATTTTTTCGTATTGAAATGCCGGTGCGCCCATGGGAATAAAGGCTTTGGCTTCGTTGCTACGGGAGATAACGCATCCGTCGTTGTTGGACAAAACCACCACGGGTTTTCCGTTCAGGTCGGGACGGAAAACACGCTCGCAGGAAACATAGAAATTATTGGCATCCACCAAGGCAAACATAGGCTCAGAGCGTTTTGATGACGTGTGTCACGATTCCCCAAATGACAAATTGATTTTCCGCCGTTACCTTAATGGGCTCGTAGGCCGGATTGGCCGGAAGCAGCCATACGGTTCCGTTGTCGATTTTGATACGTTTGACGGTAAATTCCCCGTCGATGAAACAAACGGCGATTTTTCCGTTCTGCGGTTCGAGGCTACGGTCGATCACCAGCAGATCGCCGTCGTTTAATCCGGCATCTTGCATGGAATCCCCTTTGACACGCGCAAAAAAAGTCGCTTCGCGATGGCGGATCAATTCTTTGTTCAAGTCAATGGATTCGTAGGAAAAATCATCCGCAGGCGAAGGAAATCCGGCCCGGATGCCCGTATCCACAAAAGGACGTTCGATATGCAAGGCCGTTTCGGCCGAATAAATTTCCAGGTTTTTCCC
>CAYUQW010000037.1:0-10647 GCA_964446985.1 uncultured Flavobacteriaceae bacterium | reverse complement strand
TTATTATCGGTATTCACATCGGCCGTTATATTATCCGGATCGATCTCCAATTTGACAATCTTTTTATCCGTGGCAATCAACTTACTGACTTCCTTATCATTGAAACGCCAAATCTCAGCAGGATATTTACGCATTTCACTCGTCCCGTCGGCATAGGTGATTTTAAGTAAAATCGGCATAACCAAACCGCCGTTTTTCTCGAAAATCACACGATAGAAATATTTGGGAAATTTGATATTTTTCAATTCCTCTTTAGTAAAATGCGTTTCGAGATATTGCTTTAAAGCCGGTGTTTGGGACAATTGTTCCTGTTTTTTGACTAAATCGGGGGTAAAATCGGGACTGTCTTTGGAAACTAGCGAAATAAATTTCGGCAAATCGGAAATTTTGACACCGTATCGTTTGGCCATATTTTTAATTCGCTCCGTAGGTTTATCGGTAATATAGAAACGTTCCACCTTTTTAATACCGATATCGTTCACATCCGTCGTAAAAAACCATCCGCGCCAGAACCAATCCAAATCCGTTCCGGAAACATCTTCCATCGTACGGAAAAAGTCGGCCGGTTTCGGATGCTTGAATTTCCATCGGTTGGCATAAGCTTTAAAGGCTTTGTCAAAGAGTTTGTGGCCCAAAATAACTTCACGCAATATGTATAATCCTGCGGTTGGCTTGGAATAAGCCGTCATACTACGGTTATACATGTTGTCGGCATTAACCATAATCGGTTGCATTTTCGACTGATCGCTCAACAGAAACGGAACAATACTTTTGGGAAATCCCCGGGAAGGAAAACCCTTGCGCCAACGTTGTTCCGTGAGCAATTGCGTAAACGTGTTCAGTCCTTCGTCCATCCACATCCATTGTCGTTCATCCGAATTGACCACCATCGGAAACCAGTTGTGGCCCACTTCGTGCGTGATCACGCTGATCATTCCGTCACGCAGGCGATCGGAATATTTGCCGTCTTTTCCGGGACGTCCGTAATCCCAACAAATCATCGGATATTCCATCCCTTGCCGGTAAGCATTAACGGCAATCGCTTTATGATATGGATAATCGAACAAAATATCCGAATAAGACTTTAATGTATGAGCCACAACCCGTGTGGCATATTTTTCCCACAAAGGATTTCCTTCGGGCGGATACATCGAAACGGCCATTTTGGTTTTTCCGCCGATTTTCACGCCCATGGCATCATAAATAAATCGCCTGGAAGCCGCAAAGGCAAAATCCCTGACTTTCATCGCTTTAAAATGCCATTCTTTCGTATGTGAACGATCCGGATGAGCGATTTTGGCTTTTGCTTCGGCTTCGGAAACCACAATGACCGGTTTTTTAAATTCGTTTTGTGCGGTTATCCATCGCTGCATTTGTTGCGGCGTAAAAACCTCGGCACGGTTGAGCAGATAGCCCGTCCCGTCTATAACAAAATCGGCCGGCGCGGTGATTTTCACGTCAAACTGACCAAACGGCAGGGCAAATTCCCCCGTCCCGATAAACTGATTGGTCTGCCAGCCTTCCACATCGTCATACACGGCCATACGCGGATAAAACTGGGCGATGATATATTCCTTTTCGCCGTCGGGAAATTCCTCATAACCGGAGCGCGCCCAATCTTGCGTGAAATTATTGATATTGTACCACCATTTGATATGCAATTCCGTCTTTCCGTGGGGTTTTAAGGGCTTATCCAAATCCACGCGCATCATCGTGTAATTAATCGTATAGGGCAAATCTTTTCCTTGCGCGTTTCTTACGTATTCTATATGAAATCCGCCGATATATTTTTTATTGGAAAATTGCGAAACAAAACTTCCCGGAGCAAGCATCAAGTTATCGCCATCGGGAGTGACCAATTTCGAGAACGAATTCGGTGCCCGGCGATTCTGGTCCAATTGAATCCAGACGTAATTCAATGTATTGGGCGAATTGTTGGTATAAACGATTTTTTCCTCGCCTTTCAAAACGGGCTGTTTCTTATCGTCGATCAATTGAATGGTCATCCGGTAATCGGCATAGTTCTGGAAATAATCCGGGCCGGGATTACCGTCGGCCGAACGGTAACGGTTGGGTGTCGGCAAGAGGTCGTATAATTGCCGGAATTTACTGTTGTTTGTATGTCCTTGCGGGATTTTCGGCTGTTGTGCCCAAAGGGTCAACCCGCTGAACAACAAGGTATATACAATAAATTTTCTGATCATCGTAGCGCTATTTTTATCAATGTAAAGGTAAAGGATAATTTTCAATATTTCCAAGTTTTTTTACAAAAAAAATTGATATCCGTTTGAATTTTTCAAAATTAATTTTTATATTTTCAAGTAATAAGGCGATAAAATTATTTTTCTTTAAATTTGGAAATTAATTTTTTATAATAATCGAAATGTAAGGGTTGATTTTTATCAACTTTAAATTCGTCATTTTCCAACCGATAGGCAATATCCAAATCCGTGATGAAAACGGGGTCTCCTTCCGGAATTATTATCATCAAAGAATCTCCCAAAAATCCGTAACGATACTTGAGATCGTCGTCCAGTTTGATTTGCCCGATAACTTCTTCGCTACCGGATTGCGTTTTTATCCGCTTCAATTCGTCAATAAATCCAGGCAAATCGGATGTATGGGGAAAATACAGGACATAGGCGGCGGGCAATTCGTATTTGATCGTATAATTCAGGTTTTCCAAACGGGATATTTTTGCCGGCTTGGGAATGAAAACGGCATCCAATTGTTTTTTTCCGGCGGGAAGCAAATGTATTTTGCGCAAGAAATTTTTCAGACGGGTCACGGCATTATTCCAAAATGTTACTTCGGGTATGCGGCTTACCATCCAAAGCATATATACGGCCAACGGTATCATCACCAAAACGGGAATCCAAGCGCCCAACCACGGTGCAATGATATTCTGCTCGGCCAGATTTTGCCCCAGCATAGCCAAAAGGTAAAAAGTCGTATAGAGCAACAATCCCAGCACAAACGGAAGTCCGAATCCTCCCTTGCGAATAACCGCTCCCAAGGGAATACCTATCAAAAACAACAGGAAAATATAAAACGGCAAGGAAATTTTTTCTTGTAATGCGTGAATGTATTTATTGATAAAAATCCGGTATTCCTTGAAATCGGTTTTTTTCCTTTTGATATAACTGATATTGGCTTGGGCTTTTCCGTAGGCGCGCGTAATGGCACTGTTCCAATCGGACGGCGATATCGTCGTATCTTTTACAATTTTATTCCAATTTCCGCCTTTCCCGCGAGCGCCGTATAACCAATGCCTGTTGCGAATCTCCTTGTGGTAACGCGTTTTTTTGTTTGCCAATTCTTTCCGCAACGAGTCAATGGCATAGTTCAATTCGTGCATATTCAGCATATGATAGATACGCAAACCGGATTTTTTCTCTTTCAATTTGTTCATCCCGGACACATCGATATTAATTATATAGGTATCGAAATCCGTCTGCATGGCGGGCAATTGTTGTCGGTCCTTGTTGGTTCGTTGGCGACGGGTCAATTCCTCGAAATATTGCCCGTTGTACAATTCCAGTTGCAAATATTTACCTGCATTGACAAATTTTCCGCTGTCGGCCGTGATAACGCGGTCGGGAATGCCGTAAATCTCCTCGTGCAGGATAATGTCTTTGAGTTTGTGCTTGTTCTCGCCGTATTTTTCATTGACTTTGATGGTATAATTCCCGATGGTCGAGAAAATTCCCTGTCTTATGGCGGCGGCGGGAACTTTATGAAAAATCGCGGTGCGTAATTCGGTAAATTTCGTATTGCCCACCGGTTGTAACACGTTGGCGACAAACAAAACGAACAATGCCAAAACGACATTGAACAATATCAAATAACGCATTGATTTCCAAACGGATACCCCCGCTGATTTAATGGCCGCCAATTCATAATTTTCCCCCAGATTTCCATAAGTCATCAAACCCGCCAACAGAATGGCCAATGGAATGGAATAGAGCAAGATATTGGGCGAGAAATAGTAAAAAAACTTGAAAATAACCCATAAGGACAAACCTTTCCCGGCCAATTCGTCGAAATAGACCCAGAAAGTTTGCAGTACGAAAATGAAAAACAGAATGACTAACGCGGGAATAAATCTTTTGAGAAATTCCTTAAGAATATACCATTGAATTATCCGCGCATCCGCTTTCATCGATTAGTCCAAATCATTAATGGTGTATCCGGCATATTTGCTTTTGTCAAACTTGAACATTTGATCGTTGAAAGGCTTGTTTATATCGAATTTCCTGATGCGGATGGTAATACGCGTTTTGTCTTTTTGGACAATAATTACCTTATATATATTATAGGTTTTGGCATCGATACCCAACAATACGTAATCCACATCGTTGTTTTCGTCAACGGGAAGGAGTTTGACATACTGGATGGTTCGTCCGCGCAAGTGCTGTTTGATATCCATTTTGAAACGGTAGCCTTCCTTGAAAAAGTCAAACAGATGAGCCGGCGTCAATTCCCCTTCGCCTTTTTCGGGTGTACTGATATTGACTTCTTTGTTTTCGGGGATAATCAGATAGCGTTTTTGGCCGTCGAAAATATCGATGACGCCTTCGTATTCCGCGTGATATTTGGAACCTTTGATCGATACGCGTCCGTTGGTTTCCTGATCGACTTGTGCGTCGGGATTGTGCAGATTGTAGTCAAACTCGATATAGACCGATTTGTAGGATTGGAATTTTTTGGAAACACGGTCCAACAATTTCTCGGCGGCGGGGTCATTTTGCACGGTTTGAAATGACATTAACCCCAGAACCAATAAAAGCATCATTTTTTTCATACCTTATATTAATTTTATTCGTTTTTATTCAATAAACGGTCCAAACTGTCGAAATCGGTGATATAAACTTCGCGCGGTTTACTTCCCTGCGACGGCCCGACAATGCCGGCACGCTCCATCTGATCAATCAAGCGTCCCGCACGGTTATATCCGATTTTCAGTTTCCTTTGCAATAATGATGCCGAACCTTGTTGTCCGGCTACAATAATTCTTGCGGCTTCTTCGAACAGCGGGTCGCGGTCCTCATCGTCAAAATCGGCTACACCACCGTCTTCCCTTTCCGGCTCGGGCAATTGATATGCCTCGGGATAACCGCGTTGATCACCGATAAAAGACACCACTTTTTGCACCTCTTCCGTATCGATAAAAGCACATTGTACCCGCACCAGTTCGTTTCCGCGCGTGATGAGCATATCCCCTTTTCCGACCAATTTTTCGGCACCGCTCTGATCGAGAATCGTCCTCGAATCGATTTTGGACGCCACCCGGAAAGCGATTCTGGCAGGGAAATTCGCCTTGATAATACCGGTTATGATATTCACCGACGGTCTTTGCGTGGCGATAATCATATGAATACCGACGGCGCGGGCCATTTGGGCCAAACGGGCAATGGGCGTTTCCACTTCTTTTCCGGCGGTCATAATGAAATCCCCGTATTCGTCGATGACCAAAACGATGTAGGGCAAATAACGATGGCCGTTCTGCGGATTGAGCAAGCGTTTCTTGAATTTCCTGTTGTATTCCTTGATATTCCGCACCTGCGCTTTCTCCAGCAACAAATAACGGTTTTCCATCTCTTTGACCAATGAATTGAGCGTATCTTTCACTTTGGTCACATCGTTGATAATGGCTTCCGCTTCATCGGGCAATTTGGCCAGAAAATGTTTTTCGATTTTTTTGTACAATGCCAATTCGACTTTTTTCGGATCAATCAGTACGAATTTGACTTCGGCGGGATGTTTTTTGAACAATATGGAATTGAGAATAACGTTAAGTCCTACCGATTTTCCTTGTCCCGTAGAACCTGCCATTAGTAAATGCGGCATTTTGGTAAGATCAAACACGTAGGTAGAATTGGAAATGGTTTTACCCAGCGCCACCGGTAATTCCATATCGCTCGTCTGGAAGTTCTTGGCACGCAGAACCTTCTTAATCGGCACCAAAGCGGGCTTTTTGTTAGGCACTTCGATACCGATGGTACCTTTTCCGGGCATCGGAGCAATGATACGTATGCCCAATGCCGACAGGGAAAGCGCGATATCGTCCTCCAAATTCCGGATTTTACTGATTCTTGTTCCGCGTTTGGGAATAATTTCGTACAAAGTAACCGAAGGCCCTACCGTAGCCTCTATTTGCGAAATCTCGATACCGAAATCTTTCAATGTTTTGACAATTCGTTGGTTGTTTTCGTATATCTCGTCCGTATTGGTTTCGATTTCGTCATTATCGTAATCGTTCAATAAATCGAAGTGCGGATATTTGTAATCCGGCAAATCGAGCGTAGGATCGAATTCGCCGAATTCTTCCACCAAAGATTGGGCGGTCTGGATCTTATCTTCCCTTCCCACTTCAACTTTTAAAGAAGGAACGGCATCTTCGGCAGGCATTTCGTCCTCGGGAACTTCATCCACATTTTGTTTTATTTTCAGCAGGGTATCGAAGTCTTTATCTTTCTTTTCATCCGGCTCTTCGTCTTCGGGTGTTTCTTGGTTTTTTTCGCTTACGGCCGGTTCTTTGGGCTCATCACCGTGATTTGTTTTATGTTTATCCGACGGTTTTTTCATTTTGATATGCAAAGAAAACGGCTTGGCAGGTTTAAGCCCCGACAGCTTGGTCGTGATATGTTCCGGCTCCCATTTGAAATGATATATCGCCAGTAAAATCGAAAGCAATGCCCATAACAAGGGTGTACCCCATTTACCCGTAAAATGCGTCACGAAACGAATCAACTCGTTGGCCGAAACTCCGGACAGAATGGGATACGAAGGAAAAAAAATCGCCAATCCGGTGGAAATCATAAAAATCAGAATGAATGTCCAAATCCATTTGATCAACAAGCGCTTCATCGGCTTGCGGGCGAAAACATACAAACCCGACAAGATGAGCATAAGCGCAATAAGTATCGTAGCAATGCCGTAGCCTTCGAATATGAAAAAATGCCCCGCTTCATTACCGATTTTTCCAAGCCAGTTTTGCACATTCTCCGAATGACGATCAAAATCCGTAGCGCTTTGGTCGATTTTCCAGTAGAGCAAATAGGAAAACTGCGCCAAAAGAAGCATCAATCCGCTTCCCGATAACAAAAGGGATAAAATGGTTCTGTAATGACCGCGGGAAACAGGTGTTGCCTTATTTTTTTTGTCGCTTTTCTTTTTTTTGGCCATACAAGAGGCAATTACCGCTCAAAGATACGGAATTTATCATGAACCTGTAAAATTTGCCATTATCGGTCTTTAACAAATTTTAGCATCTCTATCAAATCTCCCGGTGTCAACGAGAACGATGTATATTTTTCGACATACAAATCGGCGGCTTTCCCGTGCAACCATACGGCGCTTACTGTGGCATCCAATGCAGACGATGCGCTTGCCCTCAGCGCGGCAATCATTCCCGTCAGGACGTCGCCGGAGCCGGCCTTGGCCAAGGCCGCATTACCCGTCGAATTAAAAAATCGATATTCACCGTCGGTTGTCATTGTATAAGGACCTTTGGCAACAACAATAAGATTATAACGCCTTGCCAGTGCAACGGCTTTATCCCATTTTCCGGGTGTATCTTTCCATTCTCCGGCCAACCTTTTCAATTCGCCCTCGTGCGGAGTAAGTATGCTCTCCTTATGCAAATATTGTAGCAAACCGGGATTTCGTGCCAATATATTAAGTGCGTCGGCATCCAGAATCAAGGGTTTTTTCCACCGTTTGATAAAATCCGAAAAGGCTTGCACCGTTTTAGCATCGGTACCCAAACCCGGGCCTATGGCAACCGTATATCGATCGTCTTCCAAATTGATTTTTGTAATGATATTTTCGGAATCATCCCGTTGACACATCACCGACGGTGAAGCGGTTTGCAAAGCTCCGGCGGTTTTCCGGGGAACATAAGCACTCACCCACCCCGCACCTGTTCGCAAGGCGGCTTCCGCGGCATAACGCACGGCTCCCGTTTTTCCCCAACTGCCGCCTATAATCATCACGTGCCCGTAATCCGATTTGGATACGAAACGGCGCCGGCGAGACGGATAAACCGGCGGCTTTACTACATAAAAATCGGTAGAGGGCGTATTTCTTACCACCTCTTCGTCAAGACCGATATCCACCGGTTCAAAATTTTGCACATACGCTTCGTTTTCGGCAAAGAAAAAGGCATATTTGGGAAATTGAAAAGTGAAAACCGTACCGGCCCGGACAATGGCATCGGACGGCGAATTTAGACGATCGGCATACATTCCCGACGGCATATCAATCGAATAAACATCCGGATTGCGGGAATTAATCCACGCTATGGCTTTCGCTGCAATTCCCGTAGCGGGACGATTCAAACCCACGCCGAAAATCGCATCTATGACCACGGAAGGTTCAAAGGAAAAACCTTCTTTGAAATAAACATAATTTATTCCGGCATCTTCGAGACGTCTCAATTGGGCTTTGAAATCGGTAGAATATTTCTCGGAAAACGGCACGATAACCGGCAGTACCTCAAAACCGTATTCGACAAGTAAACGCGCCAGCCCAAGCCCGTCTCCGCCGTTATTGCCCACGCCGGCCATAACTACGATTTTATCCTGCCTTTTTAACCGGGGAGCCAATGCCTCATACAAACGTTCGACGGCACGGTCCATCAATTGCAAAGAAGTAATTCCCTGCTTTTCTATGGTCAATGCATCGATTTTTTTGATCGTTTCCGCCGGAAAAATTTTCACATACATAATTTATTCACTTAATTTGCATCCTAAATTTACACAAATCTATGGACAAACCCGCATTAAAAGTCCTGTTCTTCGGCACGCCGGATTTTGCCGTCGAGACTTTGAAACAAATTCACCGGGAAGGTTATGAAATCGTTGCCGTGGTCACCACGCCGGACAAGCCTGCGGGACGCGGACGAAAATTGAAAAAAAGTGCCGTCAAACGATATGCCGAACAACACGGTTTGCCGTTGTTACAACCGGAAAAACTGAAGGACGAACAATTCATCGAAACGATAAAATCACTTCAACCGGACGTCGGGGTCGTGGTTGCTTTCCGTATTCTGCCGCGACAAGTTTATGAGATTCCCCGCCTGGGCACGTTTAACCTGCACGCCTCTTTGTTGCCGGATTATCGAGGTGCCGCCCCCATCAATCACGTCATTATTAACGGAGAAAAGGAAACCGGCATAACGACCTTTTTCCTGAACGATAAAGTGGATACGGGCGAGATTTTATTACAGGAAAAGGTACCGGTGGATAAAATGGAAACCGCCGGGAGCTTACACGACAAACTGATGTATCGCGGCGCGAAACTTGTTTTGGAAACCCTGCGAAAAATCGAAGCGGGAGCGATAGAACCCCAACCTCAACCCGAATTGCCAAACTTGCATCCGGCACCAAAACTGACCCGTGAAAACACTCGCATCGACTGGCATCAACCCGGAGAGCGCATCGAACGTTTCATTCGAGGGCTTTCTCCGTACCCCGGCGCCTGGTCGATGATGCAATTGAATGATGAAAAAAACAGGCGTTGCGTGCTGTATCTCGCGGATTTCGAGCCGGGAGAACCGCATCATGAACCAGGGAAAATTCATTGGGACGGCAAAAATTTCCGTATAGCCGTACGGGACGGCTGGATTATTCCGCAGTTAATAAAAACGGAAGGAAAAAAGACATTGGCAAGAAAAGATTTTATCAATGGTCTTAAAAACATAAAAATTGACAAAAACATTGCCCGATGTTATTAGATTTTCCATAATGCGAAATTTGGCTAGAACCGCTTGTTTCTTTGATTTCAATAGCGGGAAAAATTTGTTTAATAAAAAAATTTTTTTTCATTGAAGTTTTTTTATATATTTGTGCTCGTGAACACTAAAATCATTTTGTTATGAACAAGACCCAATTAATTGACGCTATTGCTGCCGACGCAGGAATAACGAAAGCCCAAGCTAAAAAAGCTTTGGATTCATTCCTTGACAACGTAGCCTCCACGTTGAAAAAAGGCGGTAAAGTAACTTTGATCGGTTTCGGTACTTTTTCCACCGTTACCCGCAAAGCCCGTGAAGGACGCAATCCCAAAACCCAACAAAAAATTAAAATCCCTGCTAAAACGGTTGTTAAGTTCAAAGCAGGTTCCAAACTGGAAAAAGGATTGTAAACCGTCGTTTTGTAAAAAGACAAAGCCATCTTCCTCTTGCGGAAGGTGGTTTTTTTATCGATAAAAGCCAATGAAAGGAAAAATTCTCATATCCACCGCCAATTTATTGGACGACGAGGTTTTCGGTAAAACCATTATATATCTGGTCGATGAAGACGAAGAAACCCATATGGGATTTATCGTGAACAAACCGCTCTACTATCGTGTTTCCGAAGCAACCGATCTGAAAGGCAATTTTCAACTATATTTCGGCGGCCCTGTCAGTGAAGACCGGATGTTTTTCATTCACAGCGGCATTCCGTCGCTCAAACCTTCGTCACTTTCCATTGACGACCGGTTTTGGTTCGGCGGAGATTTCGAAGAATTAAAAAGAATCGTGGAGAAAGATCCGGCGTCATTGGAAGGAAAAATCAAATTTTTTGCCGGATACAGCGGATGGGGACGTGAGCAATTGCGTGAAGAAATACGCAAAAATTTTTGGTATGTAACAAGCCCGGA
>CAYUQW010000036.1:0-10885 GCA_964446985.1 uncultured Flavobacteriaceae bacterium | reverse complement strand
AAAAACAACGATAAACATATTGACGAAATCGGAGATAATCATATCGGCAGCGTACATTATCCCTTGCGAAAAGACGCCTTCGAATTGTCCGACCAAGAGAAAATAGAAAAAATTGCCGCACATTTCGAAGAAATCATTTCCATTCTGGGACTCGATATCAACGACGACAGCATTTGCGGAACACCGCGACGCGTGGCCAAAATGTATGTCAACGAAATTTTCCGCGGATTGAATCCGGAAAATATGCCCAAGTTGTCCTCCTTCGAGAACCACTACAAATACGGAGAAATGCTGGTGGAAAAAAACATCCGTGTATTCTCCACTTGCGAGCATCATTTCCTGCCCATTGTCGGATTGGCACACGTGGCCTATATTTCCAACGGACGTGTCGTAGGTTTGAGTAAAATCAACCGCATTGTCGATTATTTTGCCCGGCGTCCGCAAGTACAGGAACGTCTGACAATGCAAATCGTAAAAGCGTTGCAGCAAGCCCTGGGGACCGAAGACGTGGCCTGCGTAATCGACGCGAAACATTTGTGTGTGAACTCCCGCGGCATCAAAGATCCCGAAAGCGCTACCGTAACCGCGGAATACGGCGGAAAATTCAAAGACCCCGAAGTGCGCAAGGAATTCCTTCGTCTGATCGACCTGAAAACCGAATATTTTCGATAAAGCCCTATGAAAACACCGGCAGATTACCGCGACGAACTGAAAATTTTCAACTCCCTGACCGGAAAAAAGGAAACATTCACGCCGCTTGTTCCCGGACACGTCGGCATGTATGTCTGCGGACCGACGGTTTACAGCAACGTTCACCTGGGAAACGTCAGGACCTTCGTTTCATTCGACGTTGTTTACCGCTATCTGAAACATCTGGGCTATAACGTCAGGTATGTCCGCAATATCACCGATGCCGGCCACCTCGAAGACAATTCCGACGAAGATAAAATCTCCAAAAAAGCCCGCTTGGAGAAAATCGAACCTATGGAAATCGTCCAAAAATATACGGTGGATTTCCATCGCATATTGGACAAAATCAACAATCTGCCGCCGAGTATCGAACCGACGGCCACCGGACATATCATCGAACAAATCGAAGCCGCCAAAGAAATCTTGAATAAAGGCCTGGCCTACGAAGTCAACGGCTCGGTTTATTTTGACGTGGTCAAATATAACAAAGAGGTCGATCACTACGGCAAACTTTCGGGCAGAAAAATCGAAGAACTCATTGCCCGCACACGCGAATTGGAAGGACAGGACGAAAAACGTAATCCGCAGGATTTTGCTTTGTGGAAAAAAGCCAAACCGCAACATATTATGCGCTGGCCCTCGCCTTGGGGAGAAGGTTTCCCCGGTTGGCATCTCGAATGTACCGTTATGAGTACCAAATATTTGGGCGAACAATTCGATATTCACGGCGGCGGTATGGACCTGAAATTTCCCCATCACGAATGTGAAATCGCCCAAGGAAAAGCCCTCGGCGGAAAAGACCCCGTACGCTATTGGATGCACGCCAATATGCTCACGATGAACGGCAAAAAAATGTCCAAATCCACGGGGAACACCATCCTTCCGGCCGAACTTTTCTCCGGAAACAACGACAAACTGTCCAAAGCATATTCTCCCGCCACCGCCCGCTTCTTCTTCCTGATGGCGCAGTACCGCAATGTGCTCGATCTGTCGGAACAAGCTTTGCAAGCGGCCGAGAAAGGACTTGCACGTCTGCGCGAGGCCATCAAAAAAATCGACAAATTGCCCGTTTCCCAAACTTCCGGCATCGACATAATTCAATGGCGCGACAGCCTGTACGAATCTATGAACGACGATTTCAACACGCCCGTAACCATTGCCCGCCTGTTCGACGGTGTCAAAATGATCAACCAAATCGAATCGGGACAGGCAAGCATCGGCGAAGCGGATAAAAACCTGCTCAAAGAAACTTTCGAAACTTTCGCATTTGAAATATTGGGGCTGCATCGCGAGGACGAAAGCTGTTCCTCGCAAAAAAATCTGGAACACGTGGTCCGCCTGTTGATCGATCTGCGCAACGACGCCCGGAAAAACAAAAACTGGGCCCTTGCCGATCAAATCAGGGACGAACTGAAAAACCTCGGCATCATCCTCAAAGACGGAAAAGACGGAACCGAATTCGAGATTACCTCGTAAATTCCCGTCGATTTCGTAAATTAGCCTGACAAGAATTATTTTTTATGAGCATCGAAAGCCAATATTACAATCATCGTCGTCAGAGATTGTTTATGTTATTGGCTTTGAATTTGTATCTGCTTTTGGTTTTACTCGGATTTTTCGCCGTTTTAATTTTCAATGCAAGACATCTGAACAATTATTTCAAGGAAAAACTGACATTAACGGTCTATTTCAAAGACGGCACGCCCCGCAGTTCCATAAAATTGTTGGAAAAACAACTGAAAAACGATACGCTGGTCAAATCGGTCGTTTTTGTTTCCAAGGAAAAATCCGCCGAAAAGGCCAAGAAAATTCTCGGAGAAGATTTCATCGCCGTCTTGGGAGAAAATCCGCTGCAAGACAATGTGGAATTACATCTCTACGGAAAATATGTCAACGACAGCCTCGTAAGACGATTCAAAGAAAGGCTGCTGCAAAACCGTATCGTGGACGACGTGGCCTACGAGAAAGCCATAATGGATTTACTGAACCGGAATATGAAAAAAATCGGGACGTTTATTCTCGTTTTCGGTTTGATATTGCTCTTTATCATCTATTTTTCCATCCGTAATACGGTTCGCCTCTCTATCTACAACAAAAGATTTACCATCAAAACAATGCAGTTGGTCGGGGCTACGGAAGGTTTTATTATGCGCCCGTTCCTATGGAAATATGCCGTCACAGGAATAATTACGGGCATAGCGGCCGCCGCAAGCATCCACGCCATCTTTTATTATATCGATCATTACATCCGGGCCGATTTGTTCCGGCACGGCAAATTATATTGGATCGTGTTAATCTCGCTCGTCCTCTTCTCCCCTCTTATCGTGCTGATAACCACCTATTTCTCCGGGAGAAAAATCCTTCGAATGCATACCGACGACATCCACGCCTTCCGGTAAATTTTATTCCGCTACTTATTTTTCAGTAGCAATCAATTCTTATGTTTTTTCTTTCCCCGCTTTCCGCCATCGGGATTTTCGTTTTCCTCAAAGATATATTTCAAAACTTCCGGCGTCTTTTTGATATAATGGAAATTCAAGCCTTCGATATATTCTTTGTTGATTTCCTCCACATTTTTCCTGTTTTCGGCAGGCAGAATGATATCGGTGTATTTGGCCCGTTTGGCCGCCAGGATTTTTTCTTTGATACCGCCCACGGGCAATACTTTCCCGCGCAAGGTAATTTCCCCCGTCATAGCCACCCGCGGTTTGACCTTCTTACCCGTCAATGCGGAAATAATCGCCGAGAACAAAGTGATTCCGGCAGAAGGTCCGTCCTTGGGCGTAGCACCTTCGGGAACGTGAATGTGGATTTTCTTTTCATCGAAAATTTTCTCGTCCAAACCGAATTTTTTGGCATTGGCCTTGATATATTCCAATGCAATGGTAGCCGATTCCTTCATCACATTACCCAAATTGCCCGTAATGGTGAGCCCTTTTCCTTTGGAGGTAACCGCTTCGACAAACAGGATATCTCCGCCTGTTCGCGTCCAAGCCAAACCCGTCACAACACCCGGTATGGGATTTTTCTCGTATAAATCCGAAGGGAATTTTTCCGGACCGAGAATTTCTTCCAGTTCGGCATTCGTAAAGGCCGGCTTGTAGTCTTCGCCCGTAGCAATTTGTTTGGCACGGTGCCGGATAACTTTGGCCAGCATTTTTTCCAATCCGCGCACGCCCGATTCCCGTGTGTAATGCACGATAATTTTTTCAATCTGTTTTTTCGGAATACGGATTTGTTTGTCGTTGAGCCCGTGCTCTTCGATCAGTTTGGGAATCAAATGTCTCTTGGCAATTTCGATTTTTTCTTCTATGGTATATCCGCTAATGGGAATCACTTCGAGCCTGTCGCGCAAAGCCCAGGGAATATCGTAGAAGTAATTGGCCGTGCCTATAAACATTACGCGAGAGAGATCATAGGGAATTTCAAGGTAGTTATCATAAAATTCCTTGTTTTGCTCCGGATCCAACACTTCCAACAGCGCACTGGAAGGATCGCCTTTGTAATTGGACCCGACCTTGTCCAATTCGTCGAGGATAAAAACAGGATTGGAAGTGCCGGCTTTTTTGATCATTTGAATAATCCTGCCGGGCATTGCCCCGATATAAGTTTTCCGGTGACCGCGAATCTCCGCTTCGTCACGCAAACCGCCCAATGACATTCTCACATATTTTCGGCCTATGGCTTCCGCTATTGATTTTCCTAATGAAGTCTTACCGACACCCGGAGGGCCGTAAAGCAATAAAATGGGCGATTTCATATCTTTTTTCAATTTCAAAACCGCCAGGTATTCAATGATACGTTTCTTCACGTCTTCCAATCCGAAATGATCGCGATCGAGGATTTTCCGGGCCCGTTCCAAGTCGAATTTATCCTCGGAATAGGTGTTCCAAGGCAAATCCAACAGCAATTCGAGATAATTCCTTTGAATGGCATATTCGGCCATTTGCGGATTCATACGTTGCAGACGGCGTAACTCTTTCTCGAAATGTTCGGCCGCCTCCTCGGGCCATTTTTTTTCACGGGCTTTCCGGCGCATCTCCTCGATTTCCTGCGCAGTGGCATCGCCCAGTTCTTCCTGAATGGTACGGATTTGCTGGTGCAGGAAATATTCGCGCGATTGCTTGTCCAACGTTTGCTGCGTTTTGGCTTCGATTTCGCGTCGCAATTTCAGTTTTTCCAATTCCACTTTCAACTGACGCAAAACCGTAATGGCCCTTTGTTCCAAATCAAAAGTTTCCAGAATTTCCTGCTTGACCTTTACGGGCAATTCCAAATTCGAGACAATAAAATTGACCAGCAACAATTGATCGGGAATATTTTCGATCACGGTAACCGCATCCGTGGGAACCGCCGGATTTAATTTAATGGCTTGTATGGCCAAATCCCGTATTTGGTGAACAATTTCATCGTATTTTGCCTGATTTTGCGGCGGCGTTTCGACAATTTCCTTGACTTTGGCCACGATATAAGGTTCGGTACGCGTTATTTTTTCGATTTTAAACGGTTTCAGTCCTTGCAAAACAACCGTAAAAGAACCTTCCGGCATTTGAATCATCCGGATAATTTTGGCCAGCGTACCCGTTTTATAAATATCGTTCGGACCGGGATTATTGATTTTCGGATTTACTTGTGAAACAACACCGATAATTTTATTTCCTTCGAGCGCATCTTTGACCAACCGCACCGATTGATCGCGGTTTACGGATACCGGCACGGCCAATAAAGGGAACAAAACGTTATTTCGTAAGGTCAATATGGGCAAATCGTCGGGAATTTTTTCCTTGGCCATATCTCTCAATTCGTTCGGCGAAAGCAAAGGGATAACATCGGCATCGTTCAATTGGCTAAGGAAATCTTCAACGATTTTGTTTCCTTTCATAGAGTAATTTTTTTTCAAATGATATATTCAACAAAAAACATACCTGCAACGAAAATATGCTATTTTGTCAGAAATTCAGGGATTCATCAAAAGGGATACGGTTCGAAATACTCCGGGCGAGTGTCATTTCGTCGGCATATTCGATTTCTTCCCCGAACGAAACACCGCGGGCAATGGTCGAAATTTTTATACCCAAACCGTTGATTTTCTTATAGATATAATAACCCGTGGTATCGCCTTCGATGGTCGGACTGAGGGCAAAAATTATTTCCTCCGGCGGATTTTTCCGGATACGTTCCAAAAGTTCTTTGATAAACAAATCATCCGGCGAAACGCCTTCCATCGGCGAAATAACGCCCCCCAAAACGTGATAAACACCGTGGTATTGCCCTGTATTTTCAATAGCAATCACATCACGCACATTTTCCACGACACATACGGTTTTATGGTCGCGCGAAGGATTGGCACAAATATCACAGGTATCGGTATCGGAAATGTTATAGCAGGTCTTACAATATTTTATTTTGGTGCGAAATTCTTCCAACGCCTTGGCCAACTGCAAGGTCTGACTCTCGGGCTGCTTCAACAAATGCAAGGCAAGCCTGAGCGCCGAACGTTTTCCTATGCCCGGCAATTTGGCAATTTCTTCGACGAGACGGTTGAGTAATTTCGAGGAATATTCCATAAGCTTCGCAAAGTTACGAAATTACCCGGCAAGCTTTCAAATAAAAAAAACCGCCCCGCAAAACAGGACGGTTTCAAGCCGTATGTTATCCGAATTTCAGACGTCGAAATTTTTCTTTTCGTATTGCTTGACGGCATAAGATACAAACCAATAAGCCACCAGAATCGTAACGGGCCATAACAGATAATTGAACAAACCGTATGCTAACATAAGTTTCCGATTTTTAATATTTTACTTCTTCTTTTTGAATTTTTTCCAAGGTATATTTTCCCTTGTCGAGCGTTTTCCAAGCCCAATAGAGATAAGCCAACACAAACGGCACCATCAGGGAAACATACGACATCACCACCAGCGTGAAACGGCTGGACGAACTGTTGAAAATGGTGAGCGAGCTTTGCAAATCGGTGATAGAGGGATAATAAGCCGTATGGTTCAATCCGGCAAGGAAAAACAGTCCCATTACGGCAAGCACCGTACCCGCCGCCGAATACCAAAAGGCTTTTCCCCGGTTTTTGATAACGCCGAGATACAAGCCGTACAGTAAAACAAGTACGCCGGCGAGAATGAATATCAAGGTAACCGGCGATTGTAAGAGATTATGCAAATATTTGTAATCTTCGATAAAAACCTTTCCTTGTGCATCCACGGCAAAACCGGGAATAAAAAGCAAGCGGACGAACCATATCAGGAAAAAGACAAGGAACAAAACGGCATTGGTTTTCAAAGCTTTACGAATACGCGCTTGCATATCCGGTACCGCCACCATTTTTTGCAAATAGAGCAATGCATTGGTGCGTGCAAGGAAAAATACGGCCAAGCCCAACATTAAATTTTGAAACCACGCGGCGTGAAATCCGTTCCACAACGCATCCAATCCGTGCCAAGGCGTATCCCATTGGGAAATAATCGCTTCCGTAGGCTGACCCAAATGCAGAATACGCGTTTTATTAATCGAAAACGGGCTGCCCGTGAAAAAAGTCGAGACGGCAATACCCAACAAAATCGGGGCTATCACACCGTTGATACAAAGAAAGGTTTCATAGGTTTTGCTGCCGAGAAAATTATTCTTTTTCTTGCGGTATTCGTAGGAGACGGCTTGAATGATAAAGGCAAAAAGGATAATCATCCAAACCCAATAAGCACCGCCGAAACTCGTCGAGTAAAACAAGGGAAACGAAGCAAAAAACGCTCCGCCGAATACGACCAAGGTGGTGAAAGTAAATTCCCACTTATGACCTATCAAATTGATAATCAGTGTTTTTTCATCTTCATTTCGACTCAACCGGCCAAAAAGCGTTTGACCGCCTTGCACCATCAGCAGAAAAACCAACAGTCCGCCCAGGAAGGCAATGATAACCCACCAATATACTTGCAGACTTTCGTATGACATATTTTCGAACATAATTGTAATTTTTTATTGATTAAATCCTTTATTAACGGCATTTGCCATAATCTTGATTTCGGCAATCAACAAAGCGGTAAAAATGATAAGGAAAAGGAAAAAGGTAATCATCACACCGCTCGTTTCGATATGCGATACGGCCACCATAGCAGGCATCAAATCCTGAATGACCCAAGGCTGACGTCCTACTTCGGCGGTAATCCAACCGAATTCCTGAGCCAAAAATCCCAAGGGGAACGAGAAAACGGCCGCCCACAGCAACCATCTGCGTTTTTCGATTTTATTTTTGAACAAATCGTAGTAGAGCCATATGAATAAGATCAGAAACCAAGTTCCGAAAATAACCATGAAGTGGAAGGAATAAAAGGTAATGGCCACGGGCGGAACCAGCGTCAACGGATCTTTTCCGTAATAATATCCGTAACCGAAATCTTTGAAATGTTCGCGGAAAATTTTCAACTGCTTAGCCGCTTCTTCCGTGTTTCCGGCTTTTTTGGCCTTTTTATATGCCGCCAAAGCATCGATGGCCGTCTTCCCGCTGTTGATTCGTTCCCAATACGAAGGAATGCCGTGTTCTTTGTTGCCTTTTACCAAATCTTTGATACCCGGCACAAAATGGTGCGGATCATTGAAAGCCAAAATGGATAACAGATTTGGAATTTCCAACCCTTCGACCTTTTCCACGATCTTGGCTTTGCTGTCTTTGGTCGCCACTCCTATGGCAATCAGCGGGGCTCCCTCGCGTCCTTCATAGAGTCCTTCCATTGCCGCCAGTTTCATCGGTTGGTAACGTGCAACCTGTTTGGCCGAACCGTCACCCGAGAAAATCGTCACGATAATAGCCACAATACCGAACGCCGAAGCCACCAGCATACTGTATTTTGACAAAATCACATCCTTTTTGTGCAACAAATACCAAGCACTGATGGCCACAACGAACAAAGCCGAAAAGGTATAAGCCGACGTTACCGTATGAATGAATTTATTGACGGCAACCGGATTGAACAGCACATCGAAAAAACTGTGCATTTCATTTCGCATCGTATCGGGATTGAAGGTCATACCTGCGGGATTCTGCATCCATCCGTTGGCCACCAAAATCCATAATGCCGACAAATTGGTTCCGATAGCCGTCAGCCACGTAGCCAACAGGTGCGTTTTCTTGCCGACCTTGTTCCATCCGAAAAACATAATGGCCACGAAAGTGGATTCCAGGAAAAAGGCCATAATCCCTTCGATAGCCAAAGGTGCGCCGAAAATATCGCCCACAAACCAGGAATAATTGGACCAGTTGGTTCCGAATTCAAATTCCAGGATAATTCCCGTTGCAACACCAATGGCGAAGTTAATCCCGAAAAGCTTCATCCAAAACTTCTCGATTTTTTTCCATTTTTCATCGCCCGTTTTCACATAAATGGTCTCCATTATGGCCAAAATAAAGGACAATCCGAGCGTCAACGGCACGAAAATCCAGTGATAAATGGCCGTCAGTGCGAATTGTGCTCTCGACCAATCGACCAATGCCCAATCAATGTTATTCATAGTCTATTGTTTTTTATCGGTTTTAATCAATTGATTTTCAATGTATTGTATCCTTTCTTTATCGGAATGGAATTTTTCCTTCAGAATATCCGGAAAGAAAAAAACTTTCAAAATGGCGAACATAATAAAGAGTTTCACCAAAATAATTATCCATAATTTGATACTGTCGCGGGACATATTCCTGAACCCGTCATAGTAGAAATAAAATATCTTTTTTAGAATCATTACAAACAATTATTGTTTTACAAAGTTATAATCGTATTTCTTTCTTGTCAAGGATTTTGATTAGAAAAATTAAAAAAATTTAATTTAAAATATGAGGAATATTAAACATGTAACTTAATTTACACTTGTTTTTTGAAAAATCGTAAATTTTTATGCGCATAGAATAATGATAAAATTGTAAGTATAACATAGATAATCACAATAAAAATCATTTGTTCGGGCTTATGCGTGGCTTCAAAATAGAGAATCAATAAGCTGCTGATGCCCAATCCTGCAATGGACAATACGGTAAAGACGGGATGCGAACGTGTTTTTTCCCTTATATAATAATTGGTATAGGACACCAGCAACGATACCACCAGAAAGGTTATGCTCCCGAATTCCAAAATCAGACGCAAACCGCCTATGAGAATCAACAAGGAAGCCAAAACGGTCATCGTAACGATGGCAATGACGGGAATACCGCGCCGGTTTCGTTTGGCCAAAACCGGAGGCATAAATCCGTCTTCGGCAATGGCGGCCAATTGACGAGAGGAACCGAAAACCGTACCGCTGATTGCACTGCTGGTGGCCAATACGGCGGAAAAAATCACCATCCACTCACCTGTTTTTCCAATGGCTTGCGAAGCTCCCGCCGCCAGGGCAAATTCCTTGTCCGCTATAAGTTTTTCGGTAGGAATGGCATACAACGCTCCTAGGGACAAAACAACGTAGATCACAATAACCGTCAGGATGGCGCCGTAGATAGCCCGGGGAATGTTTTTGTCGGGATCGGTCATTTCGTTAACGGCATTAATGACCAGTTGAAAGCCTTCGTAGGCCACAAACGTAACGGACGAGACTATCATAATTTGCAATAGCGTGCTGTTTTCGGCATCACGAATCATTTGATCGATGAACGTACGGAAACCGGTTTGTCCGTGCGTCATTAACAGGATGGAAATGATGAATAACAATAGCATTTTGAGATAGACCATCAAATCTTCGATGCGTCCCATACCTTTGACACTCCAAACATTGATCAAAGTGAACACCAAAAGTATGCCCCACGCCACGGCTTTCCTGACCCAAATGTTTTCGGCAAAAGAAGTGCCGCTGATGGCATAGGAGGAAAACGTATAGGCATATAAGGCCAAGGTACTGATATATCCGAAAATGACATACCACCCGATGACCGAAGCAAAACGCGCCGAGCGGGGAAAAGTGCGCTTGATAAATGCATAGGTGGCGCCTTCGTCCTTATAATAAACGCCCAATTTGGCATAAGAATAGGCCGCGAGCATGGCTATCAACCCGCCGAGTATGATGGCCAACGGCGTTAGAAAGCCGATCATGGAAACGGAAATCCCCAGAATACTGAAAATTCCGCCGCCGACCATTCCGCCTACGGCAATGGCTATCAATTCGATAAGACGTAAATCTTTATGTCGATGGCTGATAAATTTTCCCATGAAACAAT
>CAYUQW010000035.1:0-10888 GCA_964446985.1 uncultured Flavobacteriaceae bacterium | reverse complement strand
AAAAGCCGGGTTGTAAGCCCGGCTTTTTGTTTATTCGGTCACAAAAAATTATTCTTCCTTTTCGCCTTTGAGTTTTTCGTAGATTTTGGCGGCAAGTTCTTCCATCAATTCGGGATTGTCTTCCAGGATTTTTTTCACGCTGTCGCGCCCTTGTCCCAATTTGGAACCTTGATAGCTGTACCAGGCACCGCTTTTTTGGATAACGTCCAATTCCACGCCCCAGTCCAGAATTTCACCCGAACGGGAAATGCCTTTGCCGTACATAATGTCGAATTCGGCGGTTTTGAACGGCGGCGCCACTTTGTTTTTGACTACTTTTACGCGGGTACGGTTGCCCAAAATTTCGCCTTTGTTGTCCTTAATGGCCCCGGTACGCCGGACGTCCAAACGCTGGCTCGAATAGAATTTCAGGGCGTTACCGCCGGTGGTCGTTTCGGGATTGCCGAACATCACACCGATTTTTTCGCGTAATTGGTTGATAAAAATCACGATGGATTTGGTGCGCGAAATATTGGCGGTCAGTTTACGCAGGGCTTGCGACATCAACCGGGCTTGGAGGCCCATTTTGGAGTCGCCCATTTCGCCTTCGATTTCGCTTTTCGGTGTCAGGGCGGCAACGGAGTCCACTACAACAATATCAATAGCACCCGAGCGTATCAGATTATCCACGATTTCCAGGGCTTGTTCGCCGTAATCCGGTTGGGATACGATGAGGTTTTCCAGGTCAACGCCCAGGTTTTTGGCGTAGTAACGGTCGAAAGCGTGTTCCGCGTCGATAAAAGCCGCAATACCGCCCGCTTTTTGCGCTTCGGCAATGGCGTGCAGTGCCAGCGTGGTTTTCCCGGAAGATTCCGGACCGTATATTTCAATGACCCTTCCGCGCGGATAACCGCCCACGCCGAGCGCCATATCCAAGCCTATGGAGCCGCTGGGAATGACTTCCGTTTCTTCCACGGCATCGTCGCCCAGTTTCATTACGGTGCCTTTTCCGAAGGTTTTTTCCAGTTTATCGAGCGTCAGTTGAAGGGCTTTCAGTTTATCCTCTTTGGAGTTGCTGTTTTTTTGTTTGGCCATATTTCAATCGGATTAAACGGTTAGAATATCTTTTTCTTTTTGTTCGAATTTTTTATCTACGGCAGCAATGAACTCATCCGTAATTTTTTGCAGTTCGTCGTATGCTTCGCGCGCTTCGTCTTCGCTGATTTCCTTGTCTTTTTCGAGTTTTTCGATATGTTTTTTGCTGTCTTTGCGAATATTCCGGATGCTGACTTTGGCCGTTTCGGCTTCCTCTTTGGCTTTTTTTACCAATTGTTTGCGGCGTTCTTCCGTCAGCGGGGGAATGTTGATAATAATCAAATCGCCGTTGTTTACGGGATTAAAACCGAGATTGGCATCGCGGATGGCTTTTTCCACGGGCGCGAGCATGGATTTATCCCATACCTGTACGGTGAGGGTCTGGCTGTCGCGAACATTGACATTGGCCACTTGTTTCAACGGTGTTTTGGCACCGTAGTAATCCACTTGTACACTTTCCAACATTGCGGGTGAGGCTTTACCGGCCCGTATGTTGGCCAATTCGTGAATCAGAAAATCGAGACTTTTCTGCATGTGTTCACGCATATCTTCCAGTATCAATTGAATTTCTTCGTTCATAGTTATATGTTTTTTTACGGTTTTACCAATGTTCCGAGGGGTTGATTTTCGATGAGGATTTTTTTCAGATTTCCTCTTCGGTTGAAATTAAAAACAATAACGGGCAAGCGGTTTTCCATTGCCAAAGCAAAAGCCGTACCGTCCATAATTTCAAGAGATTTTTCCAGGGCTTCACGGTAAGTAATGGTATCGAATTTCACGGCTGTTTTGTCTTTTTCCGGGTCGGCCGTGTAGATGCCGTCCACGCGGGTGGCTTTCAGCATTAAATCGGCACCGATTTCCACGGCACGCAATACGCCGGCCGTGTCGGTGGTAAAGTACGGATTTCCCGTCCCTCCGGCAAAGATAACGATTTTACCTTCTTCCAAAGCTTCCACGGCTTTGGGCGGATAGAGCCGTTCGGTTATTTTTTCGACAAAAAGCGCGCTTTGTACCGTTGCTTCTATGCCTGCTTGTTTCAGGAAGTTTTTCAGCACGACGGCATTCATTACCGTGGCCGTCATTCCCACAAAATCCCCGTCAACGCGTGATATGCCTTTCCTGCTTTGCGGCAATCCGCGGAAGAAATTACCTCCCCCCGTAACGACGGCAATTTGTATGCCGTGATCTTTAATGTCTTTAATTTCTTCTACAAAACTTTCCACGGCGCGCGCGTCAATGCCTTTTCCTTCTTTACCGCCGAGGGATTCACCGCTCATTTTGAGTAAAATCCGTTTGTATTTCAGACCCATATAGCGAATAAAATTTAATTTTTAAATTTACTAAAAAAATTAATGAAACGATTTCTTTGGGTTTTTTTGCTGTTTCATACGCTATTTTTGACGGCACAAAACGATACGATAAGCCGCCGGCGCAATATCCGGTCGCATTATTTGGAGGATCAACTGTTTTTTAATATTTCCTATATCGCTTTGCGCAATTTGTATCCGGGAATCAACCAGCAGGGGTTTTCCCATTCGGTTTCCTTCGGATTTATCCGTGATATACCTGTGAATCTCCGTAGAAATATCGGTTTCGGTATCGGTTTGGGTTACGAGCGCAATGTGTATTTTCAGAATTTGCGTATTTGGAAGGACGAACACACGGGTAACATTCAATACCGGATTTTGGACCGTAACGACTTTATAAGCAACAGTTTTGTGATCAAGAAAATCATTATGCCCGTGGAAATCCGGTTGCGGGGAAGTACCGCCGACAAATTCAAATTCTGGCGTGTGTATGCGGGCGTGACGGCCGGTTATACGTTGAGCGCTTTTTCGGAATTCGAAAACCGTTTTGCCGCCTTGCGCTACCGTCGTTTGAACGATATTCCTTCGAAATTTCAATTCGGCCTGCATCTGTATGCCGGTTACGGCGATATAAACGGATATATATACTACGGGCTGAACGATTTGTTCAGCCCGCAGGTAAAAATCAATAACGAACACGTACGCCTTAGCGACATCCGCTTCGGCGTTACGTTGACTTTTCTTTAGAGATCCAGTCCGAAGTCCAATCCGAAGAGTTCGGCGTATTGAAGCTTCTGAATGGTATTGTCATCATAGACGGTTTGCAACGAAAAATGTGCGCCGAGGTATTTGTTGATTTTCATCCGGACCGTAAACAGGTTGTCGATGTCGATATTTTGCGGTTTGTCCAGATAATTGCTAAAAGCGTTGAAAAGGTTTTCCACCGTTACGTTCTTCACCGGGCTGAATTTGAAAAACATTTGATAGTTCATACCCAGTTCGTAACGTAATGTTTTGCCGGGATCCACACCGAAAGCACCGGCGGCGCTCAAATCCGGGTCGTTTACGATTACCAGTTTGGAAGTTACCGGCGCAAAATTGATATAGAAATTGTCGCTGCGTTTGTAGAGCAATCCCGGTCCGGCGGAGATGAATGCAGGCGCAAAGAAATTGGAAGTTTTTGTATTGGGCGTTGTGCCGTAATCGTAGCCTGTGGTCAATTGGGTTTTCAGGTTTCCGAAAAATGAGAATTTCCAATATTTGGCAAGATTATAACCGTAAATCGAATTGATTTCCAGATTGTCATCGGTTTTTTTCATGACATTGTTGATTCGGGTCATTCCGTAGCCGAACAAGAATTTGGTGTCCCAGCTTTGTTTGGCGTCGTTGTAATTGATGTTGTAATCGATTTTCAGGTTGCCGGTCAAAGCGTCTTCGCCGCCTTTTGTCCAGTTTTTGAAAGCGGTTTGGGAGAAAATAAATCCGAAATGGCCTCCTTTTTTCCAGCCGGTTTCCGCTTTTTTCTCTTGTGCGTTGATGAGTAAAGGTATCATCAGTAAAAATAACAAAACGGTCTTTTTCATAGTTTTTAATTTTTATTTGGGGCAAATTTACAAAAAAAAAGACCTCAATGGATATTGAGGCCTTTTTATGCTATGAATTGGTATTTATTCTATAAAATTATTGGGCACTGAAAATATAATCGGCCAAAGCTTTCAAGTCGGCATCAGACATTTTGGCGGTGATTTTCAGGTTGGGTTTCATAACGCTGAATTGTGCCGGATCCACGATAGGATCGGCTTCACCTTTGAGGAATTTGATCAATTTGCCGGCATCTTTGTTATATTTGGCGGCGATGTCTTTCAAAGCGGGACCTACGCTTTTTTCGGCAGGTTTGTGGCAACCCGTGCAACCGTTTTCGAGGAAAATGGTTTTGCCGTCTTTACCGGCGGAAGCTTGGGCTTGGGCGGCATCGTCGGCCTTTTGATCATTGGCTTTTTGATCGTCAGCTTTTTGTGCTTCGGCAGCGTTGTTTTGGGCTTGTTGTTCAACGGCTTGGTCGTTACCGCTATTGTCGGCATTTTGATCGTTTCCTCCTCCGCAGGAGACCAGACTGAGGGCAAATACTGCCACGAATGCGAGAATGAATTTTTTCATCGGTTCTTTCTTTTTTAAGGTTTACTATTGCGTGCAAATATAGGCAAAATTTCTTAATTGAACATTAATTTTTTTTGTTTTTCGGAAATTTAATGGACCAAATGCCCCTTAAATCGCCTACTTTAAAGAAAATGGCTTTATCATTGGGATATAATTTGGCCAATTTATTATTGATATTATCAGGAATGTCTTTATTAGGGTCGCCGTGGCACATCAGACATTTTTGCTGTACCATAATGGGAATATAAACGTGCGGATAGCCATGATTATCATAATGAAAATACGGTTCGGGTTTGAGGTTTTTCAATATTCTTTTGCGGTAAATTTCCATCACCTTTTCTTCCTGCGGCGTAGGTTTGTTTTTCGGATTACGCAAGCGATAGGAGGTTCTTTTAATTTCCACGCCCGCCGCTTTGGCCAGGCTGTCGGTGATTTTCAAAGCGTTGTCGTGGCAGAATTCCAAAGCTTCTTCCGGTTTTTTTTCGGCAAACAGGGTTTTTAAATGGCCCGAAAAAATCGTAAAGGCATTTTTGGCAACGGACTTGGCCTTATCGATATATGCCTGTTTTTCTTCCGCGCTAAGGACGGGGATTTCTTCATCCGAGCTAACGTGGTCGCCTTCGAGACGCGCGTCGTTCTGCTTGTTGATGGTTTGTTGGCTGGGTTGGCCGGTTGTGGTTTGTTCTCCCTTTTCGGAATGGTTTTGGCAAGCGTTGATGAACGCCAGCGTGAAGATAGCGAGCAAAAAGGTACGTATGGTGTTTCTCATTGTTCCCGGTTTTTTGGTTCGGAACAAAAATACTCAAAATTCTTTGATTGTATCAAACAAAAAAAGCCCGCCGGGGCGGACTTTTTATTTGTAAGATTTGCCGGGAATTATAATCCCAATTTTTTCTTGACATCATTGTAGATATCCGGACCGCGTGCCACCAAAACGGCGGAAGGGGCCGAACTGTCCAGAACGTAATCATAACCTTTTTCGGCGGCAACGGCATTGACGGCTTTCATCAGTTTTTCCTGAATGGCTTGCAGTTTTTCCTGTTGCTTTTTGGCAAATTGTTCCTGAATACGTTGCGAAGCCTGTTGGATGTTTTGTTGCATCTGTTGCAATTCTTGTGCACGGCGTTTGTTTTCTTCTTCCGAAACGCTTTTGGCTTCTTGTTGGTATTTTTGGAGTTTGTCAAAATATTCTTTTTGCATTTGCTCCAATTCCTTTTGATAGGTTTGCGACAGTTTTTGCAATTCGGCTTGTGCCTGTTTGTATTCGGGCATTTCCACCAAAATTTTTTGTACGTCGAGATGCGCGATTTTTTGTTGCGCCTGTATGCCGTAACCCAGCATCAGCATGGCGGTGAGAAGTAAAATTTTAATCTGTTTCATAATCATATTGGTTTTTTAATTGTTATTTTCTTTCTTTTCTTTTTGTTCCGTTTCCTTTTTGCGGGCTTCTTCCTGCTGTTTTTTCTTCATTTCTTCCTGTCTTTTCCGTTGTTCCCGCAGCCGTCTCCGTCTTTCTTCGTATTTTTTCCGCAGCGACTCTTTCGTATCCTTTTTGGCGTGTCGTTTATTACGGTTTTTTCTTCGTTTTTCCCGCTCTTCCTTCATTTTTTCCTTGCGCAAGATACGAAGGACCTGGCTTGTAATATTCATTTTCGGATTGACGTGAATAATACCCATATCGGGATTGGATTTATCAAACACGATATCGTAATGCCGTGTGGCTACGATTTTTTTGACGGCATTGAAAACTTTATCTTGAACCGGTTTGACAATCATCATTTTTTGGATGACCAAATCGCCCTGTGGCCCGAATTTTTCCATTTGGAATTTCTCCATTTGTTTTTGCTTGAAATCGATGATTTCCTGCTTTTCGTTGACCAAATCCTTGGTGAGCATCAGGCGTTCGGCGTCCAATTCTTTTTTCAGACGGGTTATTTCCCGTTGCATTTTATCCAATTTCATTTTCCATTGTTGAACGCGGAGGTCCAATTCTTTGAGGGCTTGTTGATATTCGGGCATACTGTCCAAAATCATTTCCATATCGATATATGCTATCCGCATCTTGCCGCGTTGTGCCGTGGCAATTTGGGTGCTTATGAGCAAAATCACCAGTATGCCTGAGATTTTTTTGATCATGCTTAATGGCTGTGAAAAAATCATACCAAAAAATTTTTCGATTAGAAACTTCTTCCGATGGTGAAGCTTGTTAACCAACCTTGTTTGACAAGGCGTCCGTTGATATATACGGGGTCGAACCCGTATCCGAAATCAATGCCCAGTAATCCGAACATAGGCATAAAGACACGCATCCCGATCCCGGCCGAGCGTTTCAACCGGAACGGATTGTATTTTTTCCAGTCGCTGTAGGTGTTGGCTGCGCTGGCAAAAGTTTCGAGGTAAATCACCGCTTGCGGTTTGAGGGAAAGCGGATAGCGCAATTCCGCCATAAATTTGTTATATACTATACCGCCTTGGTATCCTTGGCTGTATGCCTGCCGGTTCAAATCATAATCATTGTATCCGCGCAGAGGAATAATATCACGCGAATCGTATCCGCCGGTAACCATTCCGCTTCCGCCCACATAAAACCGTTCGAAAGGCGAAATGTCCAAATCCTTGTTGTATCTTCCCAGCATACCGAATTCGGTTTTGGTGCGCAATACCAGTTTGTCATATAAATTGGTGTACCAATCGCCGGTAAATTTGATTTTGTAATATTCCAACCAGCGGTATTTGGTTTGGTTGATTTTTTCGTAATCGGGTTGCCCGTTTTCATCCTGATATTCGGGAAATTCGGCCAGATGTTTATAATTGATTCCCGTAAAGAACGAATACGGCGGTGTCATACGCACTAAAATACTGAAATCGCTTCCGGTCAACGGGAAATAGGGGTTGGGACCGCTCGACGAACGTCCGAAAATGATATCATAGTGAAAATTGTTGGTGTATCCGTTGCGGAAACCGAAAAGCTGAGACGAATAGGCGCCGTAACCGCCGAAATAGTTTTGCAAACGGTAGTTTTGCAGGTTGACCGACTGACTGAGATAGAAGTTGTCGTCCGGCCATTTGAGACGTTTGCTCAATCCCACGCTCAGGTTGGTGATATTGAAGATTTTGTGCGGGTCCCGTTCGTAATAAGAGCCGTTTTTCGGAAGGAAAAGGCGGGAACGGTAGAAACTGACGGTAAGGGATTGCGGTTTTTTCCCGCCGAGCCAAGGTTCGGTAAAACTGAAATTGTAGGATTCGAACAAGAAAGAAACATTCATACCGATACTCAAACGTTGGCCGTCGCCCATCGGAAGGGGTTTCCAGGCTTTTTTCTTGAAAATGTCGTCGAGGGCAAAGTTGTTCAAACTCAATGACAAGGTGCCGATAAAGGTTTTTCCGCCGTAGCCGCCTTGCAATTGTATCTGGCTGGCTCCGCCTTCTTCCACGTTCCATTCGATATCGACCAGGCCGTTGTTGGGGTCCACGTTTTTGAACTTGGGTTTGATGTTTTCGGCATTGAACAATTGCAATGCCCCCAATTCCCGTACGGTTTTCACTATCAAATCTTTATTGTACTTCGATCCGGGCAATGTGCGCAATTCACGCTGGATAACCCAGTCCTTGGTACGGTCGTTTCCTTTGATGGTGATATTGTTGAAATAGGCGATTTTTCCTTCGTAAATACGGATTTCGAAATCGATACTGTCGCCGCGAATGCCCGTTTCCACCGGCGTTATACGCGAAAACAGGTAACCGTTGTTCTGATAGAGATTGGTCAAATCGATAGCGTCGGGTTTTTTGGGGTTGGCGATACGTTCTTTCAGGAGTTTGCCGTTATAAACGTCGCCTTTTTTGATACTGAGGATGCTGCGCAGAACTTTATCGGAATAGACGGCGTTACCGACAAATTTGATATTGCCGAAATAGTATTTTTTTCCTTCGTTTAACCAAATATCGATGCCCATACGGTTAGGACCGGTAAAATAAACGCTGTCGCGAGTGATGGTGGCGTTCCGGAAACCTTTCGACTGGTAAAATTCCTGAAGCAGATGCTTGTCTTCTTCGTATTTGTCGCGAATGAATTTGCTGGATTTCCAGAAGCGGAAGGGATTGATGCGCTTGGTGTTTTTCATTTTGGCGCGCAGACGGTAAGATTTTATGGCCTTATTGCCGTGGAAACGTATGAAGTCGATTTTGACGCGTTTGCCTTTATCGATATGTGCAACGACCTTGGCTTTGCCGGGAATGGTGTCGGGGATAACTTTTTCCGTCACTTTCACATTCAGATAGCCCTTGTCGATATAATGTTGTTTCAGATATTTTTCGATATGTTTGAGCAAATCGTTATTGACGTGAAAAGTTCCGGAATCGAGTTTGAGTTCTTTGATGAAATTCCGCGCTTTGGTGCGGGAAACACCGGTTATTTTGACACCGCTCAACTGGGGCACTTCCTTGACGACAAAAATGAGATTGACTTTGTTCTCGGTAACCGGTTCGATATAGGCGTCGATTTTCTCGAATTCCTTGGTTTGCCATAATTTTTTGATGGCATCGGCAATGACGGTGCCGGGGACTTCGATGATGTCGCCGGATTTCAAACCGATGTAAGCCCTGACGCTGTTCGGGTTGTAGTAGGTCAGCCCTTTGAACTTGATGCTGTCGATCGAATAGAATTTGGTTTCCTGTGCCGTCAAATGCAGAGCCAGAAAACCGAGGATGAAGGTAAATATAAATTTATTGATTTTCATTTTTGATTTGTTCGCTTGTTTTTCCATACCGTCGTTCGCGTTTTTGGTAGTCCTTGATGGCTTCGGCCAGATCTTTTTCGCCGAAATCGGGCCAATAGACCGGCGTAAAATACAATTCGGCATAGGCGATTTTCCATAACAGGAAGTTGCTTATGCGATATTCCCCGCCGGTTCGAATCATCAAATCCACATCGGGCAGGTTGCCGCTTTGCAGATAGGATTCGAAGGTTTCTTCCGTTAAATTTCCCGGTGCAAAGGTAGGCTTTTCCCGGAGTATTTTTTCAACCGCCGACAAAATTTCTTTCCTTCCGCCGTAATTGAGTGCCAAGGAAAGGACCATCTCTTTGTTTTTGGCAGTGGCCTCGAAAATGTCTTTGAATTTACGTTGTAATTCTTGGGAAAAACGGCTCAAATCACCAACCACATTCAGTTGTATTTGATTGTTCATCAGGGTTTCCCGTTCTTCGTCGAGTTTTTCGGCCAATATGTGCAGAAGGGTTTCCACTTCGTCCTTGGGGCGGTTCCAGTTTTCGGTGGAAAAAGTGTACAATGTCAGATAGGGAATATGCAGTTTCCGCACGGCTTCGGCTATGGTTTTAACGGTTTCGGCGCCTGCGGAATGCCCGAAAGTGCGCGGTTTGTTCCGTTGTTTGGCCCAACGTCCGTTGCCGTCCATAATGATGGCTATGTGTTTGGGCAATTTGGCCGGATTAATATGTCGAAACGGGTCTTCCATCCTCAAAAAACATTTAGATAACAGGGCAGTTCACCGAACCCGAAGGTCAGACCGATGCCCGAAGTAATATACCAATCATTTCCCAAGCGGTCGGTTTTCGGGTCCAATGCCGAATCGAACATACGGGAACCTTCCAAGTCGTCGGTCATACAGTAGCGCACGCTGACTTCCCAATTGAACTTCACGTGGCGGCTCAAAGAAAATTTGATGCCGAAATTGACGGGAATGCTCAGTGAGTTTTCATAATTTGTCAACGCGTTTCCGGTAAAATTATCCCGTATAACGGAGATCGACCGGAAAATACTGATGCCTGTTGCCAAATATGGCGTGGTGAGAATTTTCAAAGGACGTTTATACGGGTTGAGGGGCAGAAAATTGTATTCGAACAAGGCCGAAAAATCCATAATATTCATCGATGTCTGCCAATTGCGCATACGCCTGCCCAAACTTTGTGCAAAACGATCGGAAGCGTTGAGTTGTCCGTATCCCAATTCCATACGTACCGAATACCATTCATTTATATTGGCACGGTAATAGACCGAACCCGAAAAACCGTCGGGAACATAAAAGCGGTCGTCACCGATATCGCCCACATAATTAATCCCTCCGGCAAAAAATCCCCATTCGTGAACTTGTCCGTAAGCCAAAGGCATCAGGAAAAAAAACAATATTTTAAATTTCGCCATATTGTGAAATGATTGCAAATATAGGAATAATATGCTATAAGCTTATAACGTGCTTTATTGGTTTCTATTATCAAATCCCCAAAAAAGTTTTTTTCGCAAGGTTTGAATAAAAGTATATCCTTCGATTTGGACAAAATGGATATGAAAAGGCGCTTTCCGGATTTCGATTTCGGTCGAAAAAGGCAAACTCAT
>CAYUQW010000034.1:0-11082 GCA_964446985.1 uncultured Flavobacteriaceae bacterium | reverse complement strand
TTCTACTACTGCAAAACCGGTAGCGTAGTCACAATTTAAAGCATCTTCAAATTATTCACTTCCTGCTTCGTCAAATGGCGCCACTTGCCGCGCTCCAAACCTTTCTTGGTCAATCCGGCAAACATCACGCGGTCCAACTTTTTCACGTCATAGCCCAAATGTTCGAAAATCCTCCTCACAATGCGGTTCCGTCCCGAATGAAGCAACACGCCCACTTCGGAATGCGGTGCGCCTTGGATATAGGAAATATCGTCCACATAAATCATCCCGTCGTCCAATTTCAAACCTTCGCGGATTTTTTGCAAATCCTGTTGTTTCAGGTTTCTGTCCAAAACCACGTGATATAATTTCTGCACCTTATGCTTCGGGTGCAACAGTTTTTTAGTCAATTCACCGTCGTTGGTGAGCAATAGAAGCCCCGTCGTTTTCCTGTCCAGACGGCCCACCGGATACAGCCGGTATTTCGACGCGTCTTTCACCAAATCCATCACCGTCTTACGGTTACGTTCGTCTTTGGTCGTGGTGATATAATTTTTCGGTTTGTTCAGCAGGATATAAACCTTCTTTTCAGGAATGACGATTTCTCCGCCGAAACGCACCTCGTCGCCCGGTTGGACCTTATAGCCCATTTCCGTCACCACCTTTCCGTTGACGCTCACCATACCGTTTTTTATCAATTCGTCCGCTTCGCGGCGCGACGCAATCCCCGCGTGTGCCAGATATTTGTTCAACCGCATCGTTCCGTCGTCCTCCTTCGTTTGTTTTTTCTTGACAAATACAGGACGGCGTCTCCTTCCGCCCGGACGCGACGGTTTATCGTTGTAATTTCTTCCTTCTTTCCGTTCAAAATGTTTCTTTGCCATAACTTCCCAATCTTATCCGCAAAGGTATAGCGATTATCATTCCAAATCCGTTTGGTGACAAATTGGCATAAAATCACCGCCAAATCCCAATGGCATATTTCTTGTAAATTTGTGTGTCGTAAATCCGGAAACCGCTTATGGAGTTGAAAAATATCGAAAATTATCAGCAATTACAGAAGGAGATAGCGGATAAAGACAAATATTTTCTGTTTTTCTACAAGCAAGGCAGTCCCGCTTCGGATTGCGCCTATGAAAACCTGACAAAACCCGGCGGCGACTTTCCCGTCTTCGCCGTCAACGTTGTGCACACCAAAGACATTCACCGCCACTACGGCGTTGATAGCGTTCCTACTTTAATTGCAATAGCAGACGGAAAAACAGCCAACATCGTCAAAGGCTGTCAGTCACCCGCTTTCTACGAAAAAATCCTGCGTGGCGAAGGCGCAGGCATCGGAACCGGTGACGGACAAACGCCCAAACGCGTAACCGTCTATTCAACGCCAAGTTGTCCCTATTGCAACAAACTCAAACAATACCTCAACAAACACGGCATTCGCTATACCGACATCAACGTCGCGGCCAACCCTCAGGCCGCCCTCGAAATGGAACGCCGTAGCGGACAACGCGGCGTCCCCCAAACCGATATCAACGGACAAATCATCATCGGTTTCGACGTCCCCAAACTCAGCAAACTCTTAAACATACCAACCGAATAAATCAAAAAATCCAATAACTATGAAAGAATTAACACCGCTAAACGAAAACGTACTCTTGGAACTCACCGACGAATTTGCCGAAAGCAAAACCGCGTCGGGAATTATCATCCCCGATACGGCCAAAGAAAAACCGGCCGTAGCCCGTGTTGTGGCCTTAGGAAACATCGAAAATCCCGCCATTGCGCCCGGCGACGTCGTCCTCTACAAAAAATACGCAGGCAACAAAGTCGAACTGGACGGCAAAGAATACCTCATTCTGCCCTACGCCGACGTATTGGCCAAAATTTCCGAAACCGAAAGCATCTAAACCGGTTCATTCCGGATAAAACACACCCGGCCTTCACGCTTCCCCGCGAATGCGTGGAGGCTTTTTTATTTACTGATTTTTTGGGCGAGTCCCGCCGGCGTCCGGCGCTTCCCGGCGCTTTTCTCCTACTGCAAAACCGGTAGCAATCCCCATCCGTCCTTCCCGCCGGCGGGACCGGGTGCTCCGCTAAACGGCGCTCGCGCCGCACGAGCATTTCCGGGTAACGGAAAAACAAGTCTCCTTGTCAAGCGGCGGAGCCTGTGTTTTTCCGGGAAATGCATCGGCGCCGCTTCGCCCCGTACCGCTGCGCCCCCTCTCGCAAAGGCACAGCCTCACCGCAAGTGAAAACTTATCCCAACGTTTGTCTCAATACTTCCGCAAACGCCGAATGAATAAGCCCGTTCGTAGCCAAAATTTCGCCGCCGGAAAGCCAATCCGCCCCGCCGCCGAAATCCGTCACCTTGCCGCCCGCTTCCTCCACAATCAGTGCGCCGCCGGCCACATCCCAAGGATTTAATCCGTATTCATAGAACCCGTCCATACGTCCGCACGCCACATACACCAAATCCGCCGCCGCCGAACCCAGCCGCCGTATCCCCGACGTATGAAACATCAAATGTTCAAAACTTTTCATATAAGCTTCCAGCCGGTCATAATTCTTGTAAGGAAAACCGGTGGCAATCAGCGCGTTGTCCAACGTCTTTTCCCCCGAAACCGCGATACGTTCCCCGTTCAGATACGCCCCGCCGTCCCGGAAAGCCGAAAACATCTCGTCCGCCCCGATTTCATAAACCGCTCCCAAAACCGTTTCGCCGCGGTGTTGCAATGCCACACTCACCGCAACGGGAAAAAGCCCGTGAATAAAATTGGTCGTGCCGTCAATCGGGTCGATAATCCAAACCCATTCCTTCCCGCGCGAGGTTTCAACGGTTTTTTCCTCCGTCAAAAAGCCCGCGTCCGGTATCAGTTCTCCCAGCCGGCTTACCAAAAAACGTTCGCTTTCCTTGTCGATTTCCGTAACGAAATCGTGCGTGGACTTGTGCGCAATCTGACTGCCCGTCAATCGTCCGTGATACCGGCGTATCATTTTTCCCGCTTCGCGGACAATCCCGTTTACTTGTGCCGAAAAGGCTTTCCCTATCCTCATCGCTTGTGTTTTTTTATCGCATTTTCGATAATATCCGTGAAAATCTCCGGTAGCGTTTTCCCCGCCGCCCGGACCTGCTGCGGAAGGATACTCGCTTCGGTCAGTCCCGGCACCATATTGATTTCCAGAAAATACGGAACACCGTCCCGCAGAATATATTCCGCCCGCGAAACCCCCGACAAATCCAGCACTTCATACACCCGTTTTGCCGTTTCCGTCAGGATTTTACGCTCCCTGTCATCGATTTCGGCCGGCGTAATTTCCCGCGCCTTGCCCAAATATTTGGCCTCATAGTCGAAAAATTCGTTTTCCGGAATAATTTCCGTCACCGGCAACACTTCCGTTTTTCCGTTGAGTTTTATAACGCCTATCGAAAATTCCCTTCCTTCGATATATTCCTCAATCAGAATTTCCTTGTCTTCGGCAAAAGCTTTTTCTATGGCAGGCATCAGTTCATCCGCCGATTTGACCAGCGATATGCCGTAACTCGAACCGGCTTTATTCGGCTTGACAATCAGCGGTAATCCGGTTTTCTCTATGATTTCATCGGGATTTATTCGGTCGTTTTCGTGCAAGAAAACCGAGCGTGCTACGGGAATTCCGTAGGATTTGACCACCGAAAGCGTATATTTTTTGTTGAAAGTCAATGCCATTTTATCATAATCCGACGAAGTATGCGGAATGCCCAACATTTCCCAGTATGCCGGCAAAATCCCGTCTTCGCCCGGCGTGCCGTGAATGGCATTGAAAACGGCATCAAACAGGATTTTTTTTCCGTTCAAAGTAATGCTGAAATCGTTTTTATCCACGGAAATCCTTTGGCCGTTATGCTCATAAAACCAGTCTTCTTTCGTAATTACAATAGGATAAGCCTCATACTTGTCGGCAGGTAAATTTTTCAGGACGGTTTCCCCGCTTTTCAGCGAAATGGCAAATTCCGAAGAAAATCCGCCCATAACAACGGCAATATTTTTTTTCATCGACGTATGGATTGAAGTAAATGTTTGACGGTTTTTTGTTCCAGGCCGTAAATCAATCCGGCAAAAGCGGCCAAAATCAATAGTTTTACGGTCCAATCGGTATAAAAATAGCGGAATATCAACCAACTGACAAATCCCGATATCGCTATGTAAATCAATATCTTACCGGTTTGATAGGGAATGGCATAATATCGTTTTCCCAAAAAATAAGAAATTGCGGCCATCACCAGATAAGCGGCCAAGGTGGCATACGCCGACGCCATATATCCGATACGCGGTATGCCGTAAAGGTTGATAAGCACGGTTATCGTCGCACCGACAGCCGAAAAAAGCGTTCCGTATAAAGTCTTGTGTGTCAGTTTATACCATATCGACAGGTTGAAATACACGCCGAGAAAAAGATAGGCATAAAGAATGACAGGCACCATTCCCAATGTGCGCAGATAGGCTTCCTTGCGAATAAAAATTTTGACAATCCAAGGCAAAAAAACCACCACCGATACCATCAACGTGCCGGCCAAAATCACGTAGGCCAACATAATATTGGCATATTGCCGCGGCGCATCCGGATCCTTGCTCTGATTGAAGTAGAAAGGCTCGGCGCCCAAGCGGAAGGCCGTTATGAACAGCACCATAAACACACCGATTTTGTAAACGGCGGCGTAGGATCCCATAATATCCGGCCCCGCCAGACGATCCAAGGCGATTTTGTCGAAATTTTCATTGATAATATAAAAGGTTCCGGCGATCATTATCGGCAGTCCGTAGCGAAGCATACGTAGCCAAAGCGCCCGGTCCACGCCGAGACGAAAATGCAGTAAAACCGGAAGGAACAACAAAAATGTGCTCACGGACGCTATCAGGTTGGAAAAGAAAATGTAATAGACTTTCGGGTGGTTGTAATACCATTGTGCCAAGGCGCCGCCTTCCTTCAAAAAATGCGGCAACCAGAGCAAAAAAACAAGGTTAAACAAGGCATAAACGCTGATATTGAAAATCCGGTAAAAAGCAAACCGCAACGGACGGTGCGTAACACGCAAATAGGCATAGGGAATGACCATCAGCGTATCGAAAAAAAGGATCAGCACGAACAGCAGGAATATGTCCGGCGTTATCCCGATAAATGCGGCGGTCTGCTTATGGAAATACAGTAGCAATAGCGAAAAAACAATGCCGGTGGAAAGAAGCGAAGTGAAAGCCGTTTTCAGCACTTTCGGATCCTTGTCAAGCAGCGTGAAAAAACGGAAAAACGCCGTTTCCATTCCATAGGTAAACAACACGTTGAAAAATGCGATATATACGTAAAATTTTGTATTGACCGAGTAGGCTTTCGGCAGCAATACGCTTGTGTGTAAACTCACCAATAACACATTGACCAGACGCGGAAGCACCGAAGCTATTCCGTAAATGGTGGTGTCTCTTGCAAATTTTTTATAGATATTCACCGCGTCAGGACGATTTACCTACAAATTTACATTAAAAAAATTTCTCCCGTCCGGCAAGCAACAGTGTAATATTGTATATTTGAATAAAAAAATGGACGATAAACCTTTGTCGTTTAAAGAGAAATCCCTGCGGCTTACCGTTGAAATGACGTATTTATCCAACGAACGTTCCTTCTTGGCGTATTTGCGAACGTTTATTGTGTTTGTAAGTAGCGGTGTGGCCATTTTGAATATTGAAAAATTCAAGCAATATGTTTTTTGGGGATATGTGGTGATTGTCTTGGGGATTGGTATTTTGTTGTTCGGTCTTTACAGAGTTGTCCGTGTCAACAAAAATATCGCTGCCGTAACGAAAACGGGCGATAAACCTTCCTCCTAATGAAAATACGGTAGTAAGGTAATTTTTTTAACGGCAATAAAAAAACGGATAACCGCCGGGCTATCCGTTTTCGGTGTGATTTACCGGGCAAAATTATTCTTTCAGTTCAAAACTTTCGATTGTTTCAAAAGTATCGGGATTGAATACGCGGACGCGAATATCTTTTCCTTGGATATCGAAAATCATCAAAGCGTTTTGTGTCGAGAATTTTTTGACGTGATCGGTCCAAGGTAATTTTTCCAAAGCGTAATAGGGCGCTCCGGCGGCACCGTTGGTAATTTGAATAAACGGCCGTTTCAGGTGAATACGTTTGCCGGTCCAGCCTTCGGGATAGATATTCGTGTTGTTGTCCACCACCAAATGCGTATAGTTGTGTTCGTCTCCGGCCAAAACCATACGGAACTTTTTCGAATGATTGACCAATGCATCCAAAATTTCGTCGCGTCGTTCGATAATACCTTTGGGCACGGGCTTTCCGGCCACATAGGCACGAATGTCATTGTTGCCGCTGTACCACATATCGTTTTCGGAATGTCCGGCATTGGGGAACAAGGGTGTGTGAATGGTAACGAAAACGTGATCTATGTCGGGATTTTCATCCATTTTTTTCAGCGTCTCCTTCAACCATTTCAGTTGCATATCCATCACATACGCGTGCGGATTTCCACCGACCATCGGGATATAATTTTCATTGGTGGTGTACCAGTAATTGGAATTCAACACGATAAAGCCGATATTGCCGTACCGGAACCAGTAAGCGGTTTCTTTGTAGGGCGGAAAATCCGTTGTTTCGGGCGACGGATCATAAACGGCACCGTCTTCGCTGACCGGGCCGTTTTCGGGGTTGACAAACACATCGGCAAAAAGTTTTTCGACGCTTTCGGTTTTAAACGGATATTTATCCACGCTCACATAACGTATCCAAGGCAATGACGATTTGGCATCGTATTTATCGAATAAAACCGAAAGGGCTTCGTGGTTGCCGGGGCCTACGTACATCGGGTGGTATGCGGTAAGATACCGGACGGCATTCTTGAAATTGAAAAATTCCAGACGTTCTTGGTTTCGGACGCTTTTATAACCGCTTATCAAATCGCCGGTGAACATAAAAAAGTCCACATTGGCCCGGTCGGCGGCTATCATCATACGTTTGAGTATGTAGGCATTGGTACCGTAGATATTACGTTCGCCGCCGCCTTTGGCATTACGGCTGTCGGACGCGTAGGCAAAAGTTATTTCCCTCCGGCTGCCGTTTTCCGGCGCCGTTTTGAAGGTATAATTTTCTTCCCAAGGCCCGTAAACAATACGGTAACGGTAGGTGGTATGCGGTTTCAGGCCTTTGATATCGTAAACGGCATAAGTACTGTCGGATTGGGCCACCGGTTTTCCGTCCACATATACGACGGAATGCACCGGTTTGTTGTAGGTAACCTGAATTTTTATACCGTCGGGCGCGGGCATACTCAAAAACGGTCCTTCTACAATATTTACGGAAGGAGTGTATTTCCCGTCCTTATACAAAACATTCATCCGGTTGTCGGCGATTATACGGCCTTTTTTGTCGATAATACGGTATCCCAGTTTGATTTTTCCCGATTTTTCCCAGCCGGTAAAATCATATAAACCTTTCAATTTATCGAGGTTGATTTTGGCTTTTCCTTTGACGATTTTGGCCGAACGTTTCGAAATGACAGGCAAGCGATAACGGGAGGTCTCGTCGATTAAACCGTAATAAACGGTGCCTTCGATTTCGGGGCGTTTGAAATCCAAAACTATGCCTTTTTCCCAAGCTTGCATACCGGGCAAAGCGATATTGTCGAAGGTGAGGTAGGGTTTTTTCTCCGGCACGCGCGGATAAAATTTTCCCTTGTAAAGTATGCCTTCCTTCCCGTTTTTCTTGACAATATTGGCAAAGGAAGCCGGAATGTCTTTTTGGGCATTACAGGATACAAATCCAAGCAAAACCAGTAGTAGCAAAATCTTTCTCATTATTCTTGATTTTTTAGTTTATTGATTTTATTCAATTTTATCTGAAAAACCGTTCCTTGTCCCGGAGCGGATTTTTTGACATAAACGTGCCCGTTGTGATAGGTTTTGATAATTCGTTTTACCACCGACAGCCCCAATCCCCAGCCGCGTTTTTTGGTGCTGTAACCGGGTTCGAAAATTTTGTGCCAATCGGATTTCGGGATCCCTTTTCCTTCATCCGCAACGGAAACAAAAACGTTTTTATCGGTTTCATCGACGGAGATTTTGATTTCTCCGCCGCCGGGCATAGCATCTATTGCGTTTTTGATAAGGTTTTCCATTACCCATTGGAATAATTCTTTATTGAGCATAACGGTAACGGGATGTTCCGGTTTTTGATAACGGATCCGGATATGTTGCGGAAGGCGGGAACGGAAATAGGAAACCGTTTGACGTATTTCTTCGCCTATATCCAGAGGAAACAATTTGGGCTGTGAACCGATTTTGGCAAATCGATCCGAAATACTTTTCAAGCGTTGAATATCCCGCTGCAATTCATCCGCCGGCACAAGCGACGGGTCCGATTTCATCAGTTCCACCCAGCCCATCAGAGAGGATAATGGCGTGCCTATTTGGTGTGCCGCTTCTTTGGCCATACCGGCCCAAAGGCGGTTTTGTTCCGAAATGCGCGAGGTGAAATAATACAGATAAACAATTCCGACAAAGAGGAGAAAAATCAAAATCCAAACAAGCGGATACCAAGTCAGCTGGCGCAACAGGGTGGAATTTCCGTAGTACAGATATTGTTTCCCCTTGTCCAGATTGATTTCTATCGGTTGGTTCTCTCTTTCGAATTGCTTCAATTTTTTCAGTAGCAGGAGCGTATCTTTTTCTATACGTTCCGGCAGATTGGACGTTTGGAGAATTTTGCCGTTTTCATCGGTCATAATGACGGGAATGGTCTTATTCCGTATGACGATTTGCACGGGCAGATTGACATCTTCATTGACGGGTGCTTCGATAATTTTTTTCTCCGCTTCGGCCCATAATTCCATTTTGTTGCGCTCTTCGTCTTTCAGGTACTGGAACAAAATCAGCGAATTCCATAAAATCAGTCCTACTACCGCTATCAGCAGCAGCAAGAAATATTTACGCCGGTGTTTGTGCCAGTGTTTAATGACTGTTTTGAGCAAATTGTTCGATTTTTTCCACGATTTCCCGTCCGATCCGTTCCTGTGCTTCCACGGTGGACGCACCTATATGGGGCGATAGCGATACCAACGGGTGCATCAGCAATTGCACCGGGGGCGTGGGTTCGTCCGCAAAAACATCCAAAGCCAGGAAAGAAAGTTTTCCTTTTTCCAAAGCTTTCACCGCCGCCACTTCGTCCAATACGCCGCCGCGTGCCGCATTGATAACGGCCGCGCCGTCTTTCATCATTTCGATTTCTTTCTCTCCGATAACCGGTTGGGCCTGTGCGGGGACGTGCAACGTAATGAAATCGGCGTTTTTCAGGACGGTTTCCTTGCCGGTTGTCGGAATGGTGAAAGTCATACTGCGTCCGTCGAAAAAGTTCAGGACAATATCCGCTTGCTCAATGAAAGGATCATAAGCCAACACTTTCATTCCCAATCCGATAGCCATTTTGGCCACTTCCCTTCCGATACGGCCGAAACCGATAATCCCCAGGGTTTTTCCTTGTATTTCCCTGCCTTTGGAGTAGGATTTTTTCAGCTTTTTGAATTCGCTGTCGCCGCGCAGGGGCATTTCGCGGTTGCTTTCGTGAAGGAAGCGAACGCCGCCCAAAAGGTGGGCCATCACCAATTCGGCTACCGAATGCGACGAGGCCGACGGGGTGTTGTGTACTTGAATGCCTTTGGATTTGGCATATTCCGTATCGATATTGTCCAAGCCAACGCCGGCCCGGATAATCATTTTCAAAGGTTTGACCTTATCTATCAATTCTTTGGGGACCTTGGTCGCGCTTCGGACGACGAGCACATCGATATTTTTTTCATTGATAAAATCCGCCAATTTATCCTGATCGACCTTGGCGGTATATACTTTGTGACCGTTTTTTTCCAAAGCTTCTCTGGCCGTTCCTGCAATACCGTCGTTTGCCAAAATATTGAGTTTCATATATTTACGTTTTATGCGGTTCGTTCCAATTCTTTCATAACATCGATCAATACACGGACGCTTTCGACAGGCAAAGCATTATACAACGACGCGCGGTAACCGCCCACACTGCGGTGGCCTTTCAGTCCTACAATGCCGGCTTCTTGCCACATTGCATCGAAGCGTTCTTTCAGCTTGGGATCGGACAAATCGAAAGTAACGTTCATCATACTCCTGTCTTCGGGTCTTACGTGTGTGACAAATAACGGATTTCTGTCCAATTCATTGTAGAGAAGCGCACTTTTTTCGCGATTGATTTTTTCCATCGCCGCAACACCGCCTTTTCGCTTGATCCATTCCAGCGTGAGCATACTCACATAAACCGCAAAAACCGGCGGGGTATTGAACATACTTCCTTTGTTTATATGGGTTTGATAGTCCATCATCGTGGGGATTTCCCTGCCTGTTTTTCCCAGCAAAGATTTTCGCACGGCCACCATCACCGTGCCCGCAGGACCCATATTTTTCTGTGCGCCGGCATAAATCAGGCCGAAACGGTTGAAATCCAGTTCACGGCTGAAAATATCCGAGCTCATATCGCCCACCAAAGGGACCGGGCTGTCGGGGAGGGCGTGCATTTGTGTTCCGTAAATGGTATTGTTTGTCGTGATATGGAAGTAATCCGCATCTGCGGGAACGGTATAATCCTTCGGGATATACGTGTATTTTTCCCCGGCCGACGAAGCCACGATAACGGTTTCGCCGAAATAGCGACTTTCTTTAATCGCCTTGCTCGCCCAGGTTCCCGTATCCAAATAAGCGGCTTTGGAACGCATCAGGTTGTAGGGAATTTGAAGGAATTGCATACTGGCGCCGCCTTGGAGAAACAAGACTTCGAAATCGTCGTCCAAGTGCAATAATTCCTTGACCAGCGCGCGGGCTTTTTCCATTACCCCGGAAAATTCCTTGCTTCTGTGTGAAATAGACAAAATCGATACGCCGGTGCCGGCAAAATCACGTATGGCTTCAACGGATTGTTCGTAAACTTCTTGCGGGAGAATGCTCGGGCCGGCAAAAAAATTGTGTTTGTGCATAACGGGATTGAATTTTGTTTCAAAGTTACTGAAAAAAACAACGAAGCCCGACGCACCGGTATTAT
>CAYUQW010000033.1:0-11140 GCA_964446985.1 uncultured Flavobacteriaceae bacterium | reverse complement strand
CCTCCCCCAAAATACCTGTCAATGCTTTCGGCGGCGTTATAACCGTCGGCGATGGCGGAAATGGCATCCACACGGCCGTATTTGACCGCATCACCGCCGGCCCATAGTTTGGGATAGCCGGTGCGTCTTTCATCATCGATTTTTATCTTGCCGCGGACGAATTCCAACGCATTTTTAACCTCTTCGGGCAACAGGCTGAAATCGGCTTTTTGTCCGATGGCGGCTATCACGCTGTCGCATTCGATAACGGTTTCGCTGCCTTCGATAGGGACGGGACGCGGGCGGCCGCCGTTTTCGGATACCAGCTGTGCTTTCACATATTCGATACCTTTCACCCTGCCGTCTTCTCCTTTAATAATTCTTGTAGGAATGGCCTTTTCGACAATTTTCACGCCTTCTTCGAGCGCGCCTTCGATTTCTTCGGTGTCCGCAGGCATATCTATCATACGCCGGCGGTATAATTGGATAACTTCGGCACCCAGACGACGGCTTACGCGCGAACTGTCCATCGAGACGTCGCCGCCGCCAACCACAACCACGCGTTTGCCGATATCCACCGGTTCTCCCGCATTTACTTTTCCGAGGAAATCAACCGCAGCCCAAACGCCCGGTGCATCGTCACCTTCGATGCCCAAATTCCAACCTTGTTGCAAGCCGATACCGAGGAAAACGGCATCGTGGCTGTCGTATATTTCCTTGAAGGAGATGTCTTTGCCTACCTTGGTGTTGAAATGGATTTTAACGCCTATGGATTTCATATAATCCACTTGTTTTCGGATGCTATCATAAGGCAGGCGGTATTTCGGAATGCCGTACATAATCATTCCGCCGGGATCTTTTTTGGCTTCGTAGATTTCGACATCATATCCTTTGAGGGCCAGATAATATCCGGCTGTTAATCCGGCAGGCCCTGCCCCGATGATACCCACTTTAATACCGTTCGGTTCGCGTATTTCGGGATTGACGATTTTACGGATCATTTCGGCGTTTTCGGCACGTTCGGTGGCATAACGTTTCAGCCAACGGATGGCCACCGCTTCGCCCCTGACTTGCAATGAGCAAATGTCTTCACAACGGCGCGTACACACTTTTCCGCACATTTCGGGCAAATCGTTGTTGTCGTAAATAATCCGGATGGCTTCTTCGTCGTCACCGCGCGAAATGGCATTGATATATTCGGGAATGTGCATATGGACGGGACAGTTTTCGGTACACAAGCCGCAGGTAATACAACGGGATGCTTCGATGCGTGCTTCTTCTTCGGTATAACCCAAAAACACTTCGGCAAAAGATTTGACGCGTTCTTCCGGTTCGAGTTCGCGCATAGGCACACGTTCGAACAGGTTCAAAGAAGTATCCGTATCGGCCGTAAAGGAAATTTTTTCTTTGCCGTCGGGATTGTCTTTGCCGGGGATCATCAGGAAATCAAACGGATCGGGAGAAACTTTGATAAAATCCTTGGTCATATTCAAAGATCCGCTAGGGCAAACATCCACACACAAAGCGCAATAACAGCAACGGCCGTAATCGATGCGCGGACGCAGGCCGCTGTCTCCCGGATGCCCTTCGATGCCTTCCACTTCGATCATATCGATGGCTTCGTTCATACAAATGGTCGAGCAGTTGCCACAGCCGATACATACGTCCAAATCATTGTAATGAAATCCGCGATAGCGATCGGAAATTTCCTTGGTTTCGTCGGGAAATTTGATCGTATGCGGTTCTTTGGCTATTTGTGTCAATGCGCCAAGCGGTGTCAATATGCCTTTGAGATCGATGATGCTCATAGTTGTTTCGGTTTAAGGTGAGGAAAATGCTTGAACGGGGACGGACAAATATCAATCATCCGTCCTTTTGATTTTTCCCGGAAAAGAATACGGTCGAATTTTTTCATTCTCGTTTGTTGCATTTAATTCCTATCGTTCCATTTCGGGAGGACAAGCGCCCAGGGAATTTAGAATAAAAGATACGTCGGCGATATTTTCTCCCGGCAGAATTTTTTCCAGGACGGTAATACCGTTGGTATAGGCGGCGCCTTTCAGGTGAACGCGTCGCGGTTTTTCGGTTCCGTCACTGACGACATAAAATCCGATTTCGCCACGTACGCTTTCCGTTTTTACCCAGGCTTCTCCTTCCGGCAGTCGCCATTTCATCGGATTGGGAATACGGTTGTAGTAACTTCCGCCGGGCATTTTTTCCAATGCCTGACGGACAATGCGGATGGATTGTTTGATTTCGTCGCGGCGTACAAGAGCCCTTGCCCAGACGTCACCGCCTTCATATACCGGCACTTCGAAGTCCATATCGGCATAGGCGGCATACGGTTCGTCTTTGCGGACATCGTGCATAATGCCCGTGCCTTTCAAAGGCGGTCCGGTAACACCCCATTCCACGGCTTTGTCCTTGGGAATGACGCCCACTCCTTGTGCCCTTTTACGGAACACGGCGTTGTCAAAAAGCAGGCGGTTGTAATCCGTCAATCGTTTTTCCAGATAATCCATTACGCGCAAAGCCTTGTCCCGCCAGCCTTTCGGCAAATCGCGGCGAACACCGCCCGGCCAGATATACATATGATAAATTCGCGCGCCGGTCAGATCTTCGAAAAGGTCGAGGATATAATTCCTGTCGCCCACCGTCCATTGGCCCAAAGTATAGAGACCTGCCGAACCGGCTTGCCCGCCGTACCACAGCAAGAACGATTGGATACGGGCCAATTCCGCAACAACCGTACGGATATAATGTGCACGCGGCGGAACTTCCCGGCCTTCGATGGCTTCCACGGCCCGCGCATAGGTCAATTCCATCGGATCGGGCTCCGGCACACAGAAACGGCATAGCAGTGTAAAGGATTGCAGCCAATTGCGCTGTTCTATCAATTTTTCAAAAGCACGATGCAAATAGCCGATATGCGTTTCGGCGCTGATTACCGTATCTCCTTTCACACGTAATTTGACCATCATATTCCCGGTAATCCCCGGATGTTGCGGGCCTATATACAGCGTGGTTTCCTTATCTTTTTTGGTGTTGATCATCATCGTTTTTCCGGTTTAATCTCTTGAATATTTTTTGGCAAAATCGGGCAATTTCTCTCCCGTTCTTTGGCGGATATAATCCCTGACGTTGCGTGCATCTTCCCTTCCCGGGCGTGTTTCGTAGGTTTCGCGGGCATATTTTCGCGTATCGAAATCTTTACGCATCGGCGGCAGGTCTTGCCAGTCTTCCAGAATAAATTCGGCAGGCGCTTCCAATCCGGGGAATTCCACCCCGAACATTTCGCGTATTTCCCTTTCGTAGGTATTCGCCTGATCCCAGATGGTATCGATATTTTCCATCACCGGATTTTCCCTGTCGATTTTCGTTTTGACCAAAACCGTGATTTTGTCTTCGGGCCGATAGACGATATAGACCAATTCGAATACATTATCTTCGATCCAATCGACACAGGAAATATGGTTGAGATGGATAAAACCCAATTGATTTTTCAGGTATAACAAAACGGGCGGCACCGATTTTTTGTCGGCATAAATCCTGATTTGATTTCCGCGTAAGATATCGGTTCGACATTCGAAAACTTCACGGATTTTATTTTGAACAAAAGTGGTATTCATATTCGTCCGGATTTACCAGTTATATTCGTCGGGAAAATTCCAATTTTTGATGACTTTTTGTTGATTGGCACGATACCAATCCAAATTTTTTCGATAGCATTCGCCGTTTCCGGCATTGCCGTTTTGTATCAATTCCTGCAATTTGGCGAAACCTTTCAATACCGCTTCGGGGCGGGGCATACAACCGGCAATATAAACGTCCACGGGAATGTAGCGGTCCAAGGCTTTGATGGTATTGTAACTGTCGAAATACATTCCGCCGTTGATGGTGCAGGATCCGAAGGCAACCACATATTTGGGATCTTGCATTTGTTCGTACACGCGGATGACCCGTTTGAGCGTTTTGACCGACAGATAGCCGGTGATCATCAGCACATCGGCCTGACGGGGAGTGGCGGCGCCGCGGATGCCGAGCCGTTCCGCATCGTAGCGGGAAGTAAGCGTAGCCGGGATTTCGATAGCCCCGCAGCCGGTGCCGTAGGCCAACAGGAAAAGGGAATGTTTCCGTGCGAAATTCAAAATAAACTGCACGGTTTTTTGTGTTTCCTTGTCATTGACACGTCCGGCGGAAGTACATCGTGGCGAAAAATTGATTTTGGCCTGTTCGATTTCCGCTTTTGTGGGACGCGTAATGATTTGTATATCTTTTTTTTCGTTCATAATGTCAAAAATTTATTTGATGATAAAGTGCCCAGATTATTCCCGTAATTCCGAATGCAAGCGGCCATTTCCAGAAAAACCGGACGGCTTGTTCCGTACGGAAACGCGGCATTACAATGCCTATGCTGACCGGGATCATATAGAGCAAAAAAGTTTTCAGTATCAATTCGCCCAGTCCGATGAGCACGCCTGCCAAGCCCGTATAAAGTTCGGGATGACCTGCACCGCCGAGGAAAATATCCGTGATAAGCACGAGTTTGACAAAGGCGAATATGCTTCCGCCCGTCATCAGGCTTCCGAGGTATTTTCCGCCGAATTCCGACATCGGTCCCGAAGCCAGTTCCGCCGGTGCACCGATGATGTCGAACGGTGAATAATGGAACATTCCCAATACGGCGAACAGGGCCGACAGGAAAGCGAACGGATTTTCAAGAGCAATCCAATGCCCCGTCAGCTGTTGATAGCGCATCAAATCCGTCAGTGAAGTTGTGTGAAATTGAAGCATTACGGCAACCAGCGACAATACAAAAGGTATTTCGTAGCCCACCATTAGCGACAGCCCCCTTGATACGCCTATGGCACCGTTGGGATTACCGCTTTCACCCACGCCCAAAGCCATTCCGAGCGAGCCGAAAACCATCAGATATAACAGAAATATCAAATCGCCTTTGAACGTGAGATTGGGAAACCATAATCCGCCGTGTAACACGGGGATAAACAACAATGAGGCCGTAGCGGCAACAATCACCCAAACCGGCGCCAGGTGGCTCATTACGCCGTGATGGATATTGGTGGTTTTTCCTTGTAATTTCAATAAATCCAGAAAGTTTTGATATACGGGAGGTCCTATCCGGTTTTGGGCACGGGCAATCACTTTACGACGTAATCCGCCATAGAACATTCCCACTGTAAATGCCAGTAAAATCGTAAGGACAAATCCCGTAAGTTCGTATAGCCAATTTTCCATAGCTTAAAATATCTGTTTTCGGAATAATAAAAGTATGATGAGAAAAACGATGACATAGAAAACATAGGTTTGGGCGTTGCCGGTGTAGATTTTTCGTAAAAACCTGAAAAACGCCGCCAAGGATGTTCCTATATCGGTCCAGATACGATCCATACTCCATCGATACGGTTTTCCGATGGCCCGTTCGAAAGGTTGGAAAAATCCGGATTGAAAATTCAAATTATCATCCGGTTGCGGAATTTCGCCCGAAGTGGAAATATCTTTTGTCCCTGTACGGCGTGTGTTTTTCCGGCCTTTCAGCGTGATGAAAGCTGCCGTGAGCAGGAATAAGATTACGATAGTCGAACCTACCGTAATCGTATCCACGCCGTTGTTCCAAGCATTGTGCAGGATACTCATCTGCCAACCGTCAGAAGGCAGATGCAAGTCGGACAGCGCTTTGGCAGCCGGTTTGAACACCAATCCCGGGAAAACACCGGTCAGGATGGAAATCAGGGCCAAAACCAGCATCGGAACGAGCATCCACCAAGAGGCTTCGTGTACATCTTCGGTATTGTGTTCCTGTTGTCCCAGGAATAATCCGAACAAGAACCTGTAAGCGTAGAGAAAAGCGGCCGTCGAGGCAAAAAAGATGACAATGACGAGGAAATAAGAATGTGTTTCGGTAATCAAACTTTCATAGACCAACCATTTTCCCACAAATCCGCCCAAAGGCGGAACGCCCGCCAAGGCAATGACGGAAATCAAGGCCGTGAAAAAGGTCCACGGCATACGGACAATCAGTCCCGAGACTTCGCGGAAATCCGTAGTGCCGGCTTGTTTTTCCACGGCTCCCGCCACCAGAAACAATGCGCCTTTGAAAGCGGCGTGTAAAACGGCCAGATACAGTGCCGCCATAAGGCCCATACGTGTGCCGGTTGATAGTGCCGTTACGATGTATCCCAGTTGGGCTATGGACGAATAAGCCAATAGGTCTTTGGCATCGTTTTGCCGGACGGCTTGCAAGGTGGCCAATGCCGCCGTAATACCGCCCGCCCAGCCCAAAATGAAGCGTATCCATCCGATATCCAAGCGTGAAAGTCCCGCCACAATAAGCAACATTCCGAAAATCCCCATTTTGGACATAGCGCCTGAAAAAACGGAAGTATAAGCCATCGGTGTGCGCGTATAAACGCCCGGTGCCCAAACGTGAAAAGGCATTACGGCCGCTTTAACGGCAAAACCGAAAAGCATAAATGCAGGGATAAACCAATGCCGTGAAAAACCGAAAGCACCCGCCTGCCATAAAGTGTTCAAATCCGTCGTGTGATAATAATGAACTATGAAAACGATGGCCGTCAGCATTGCATAGGCACCCATTGAACTGAACAAAATATACTTGATACCTTTGGTCTCCACACCGTAATAAGCCTTGTAAATAGCCAACAGAAATGAGGACCACGTCATAATTTCCCAGAAAATAAACAAGGAGACGATGTCACGGCTTATCGTAACGCCGGTCATAGCCCCAAGGCTGACCAAAAAGGCGGCATAGAAATATCCGAGCCGCGCTTTGCCTTCCATATATTTGATTGCATACATTAGCGATAGCAATCCCAATCCCAAAACGATCCAAGCAAAGAAATCCCCGGCGGGAGAACGCATCCATTTCAAATCAAATCCCAAAAGATGCATTTGCCACACGGTTCCCATCGGGACGGAGGCATAATACACGGCGCCGGTCAGGATGGTCAGGAAGGCCGCATAGCCCGTCAATTTCCGGCTGATGTCATCTATGAAAAAGGTTATCAGCGTTCCGGCCGTTATGATCAGAAAAAATATCATCAGTTCCATATCATCGCATACTTAAAACGGTTTGTATATAGGCTTGTTTGTCCAGTAGAAAACGTCCCGCTTGATGTAAATATCCGCTTATCAAATCGGGATAGATACCCAAAATGATAATCACCAATGCCAATGCCGTCATAGCCACCAAAGCATTGACGGAAGGTTTGTGCGAAGCAGGTTCGGATTTTTCTTTGGCGAAATAAATTCGTCCTATGACCCGCAGGTAATAAGTCATTTCTATCAGTGTTATCGACAGGATACCGATTATCAATAACAACATATTTTTATTTGCCGCTCCGTAGAGGATATATAATTTGCTCCAAAATCCCGAGAAAGGGGGAAATCCGATGATGGCCAAAACGCCGAGGGAAAACAGGAAAGAAACGTAGGGCAAACGCTTGTGAATACCGTTGAGGGCATCCATTTTCTTGGTTTGAAGATTGTAGATAAAATAACTTCCCGACATAAAGAGCAAAGCTTTGATAACGGCGTGGTTGATCATTAGGAACAAGGCACCGAATATAGCCGTTTCGTTTCCGATGCCGAAAGCCACCATAGCCAATCCCATTTGTCCGATGCTGGAATATGCCAACATACGTTTCAGATCCGTTTGACTGAATGCCGCCATTTCGGCTATCAACATTGTCAGGAAGCCCATCACGATGAGAAATCCGGAAATCATCCGTGCATCGAAAAGCGTATAACCGACGCGTATTAGTGCATACAAAGCCGCGACGGCCAACACCGAGGCAAAGGTGGCACTTGTAGGCGACGGAGCTTGGGAATAAGCATCCGGTGCCCAGGAATTCAACGGAAACATTTCGGCTTCGATACCGAGGGCAATAAGGATAAATATCAGTGCAATCACCTTGACGCCGCTGTCCACAGCAGGCATTTTTTGGGCGATTTGTGCCATATTCAGCGTGCCCGTTTGTGTGTATATCAACAAAATACCGAGCAATAGGAACGATGAGGCCAGGCTGCCCAACAGCATATATTTGAAACCGGCTTCGGCACCGTGACGATCACGATAAAAAGCCACCAGGGAAATGGCTGTTATGCCCGTGATTTCAATAAAGACAAAAAGGTTGAACAAATCTCCCGTAAGGATAATGCCGAGCGCTCCGGCGATCATCATCAATTGGAGAATTTCATAGTACATCACTTCGCCGCCTTTCAATACCCGTTTGAAACGGAAACCGTACAGCCAGACGGCAAAAGCCATAAAAGATACCAGACTTGCCAAGGTTGCCGAAAAAGGCGTCATTATCAGATTGATACCGAAAGGCGGACGCCAGCCGGCGATGATTTCCGTAACGGTGCCGTGCTGCATCACCCGCCGGAAGAGGATAACCGATATGACGAGGTTGTAAAACAATACCAGACCCGGAACTACTCTTGCGGCGTCCTTGTACAGTTTTTGCAGTAGCGGAATGAGGAACGCCGTTGCTAACGGAACAAAGATATAATGTATGGGAGATATTACCATCGCAGTGATTTTAATTGTTCGATATTGGCCGTTTTATGATGCCGGTACAAGCGTATCACCAGTGATAATGCCAATGCGGTTGTGGCAAATCCGATAACAATGGCTGTCAAAACCAAAGCTTGCGGAACGGGATCCACCATTTTATCCGCCGCGTGTTCGTATCCCGGGGAAAAAATCGGAGCCGTATGATTGGAAATATATCCGACGGCAACGAATAACAGGTTAACCCCGGATTCGATAATCGATAGTCCGATGACAATTTTTACCAAATGTTTTTTCATCAAAACGGCGTAAAGTCCTATCAAAATCAACAGTACGGCCGAACCGTAAACCGCCGCTTGAAGCAAGGCGTGATAGCGCAGAAATATTTCTTGAAATTCTTTCATCGTTTTTTAGGTTTGATATTCATCAAGGTATCGAGCACATTTGTCAATTCGGTGGAAACTTTGATGCCGATGAAAATATAAATCAACGGAATAAGCCCGCCGCTGACCAAATCGTTAAGATGTCCCACGTCCGGTGTGTTTTGCAGAAAGGATCCGTATTTGATTAAGCCGTACAAGCCGGTCAGGACAAATGCCAAACCGGAAAGACTTTCGAGCCATACCATCACTTTATGGTTTGTACCGAAACGGCGATAGGTGATAAACATCAGCAAAAATCCGGTGGCTATGACGGAACCGCCTTGGAAACCGCCGCCCGGCGTCAGGTGACCGTGAACGAAAATATAAATTCCGAGCAATAAAATCAGCGGAAATAAAATTTTGGCTCCGGTGCGAACGATTGACGATGCAGGCAGATTTATGCGAACGGGCAAATGTTCACCTTCTTCGTCTTCGTCTTCTTTCCTGTAAAGAATGCTCGCCAGACCGGTTGCGGCAAGGAAAAGCACCGTTACTTCGCCCAGTGTATCAAATCCGCGGAAATTAACCACAATGGCCGTAACACTGTTGGCCGTTTGTAATTTTTCGGCCGAATTTTTCAGGTAAAAGGCCGATACCGTCTCCGGATTATCCGTCGGACCGACACGATTTTCACCGAAAGGCGCCCGGCCGAAACTCGCATACAATGCTATGCCGAGAACGGCCAATAAGAACCAAACGAATATTTTTTTAAGCATCTTTTTTGTTTTTGAACCTGTTAATCAAATCTTCGGAATAGATATCTTCGTCGCGTGTGGTATTGCGAATGGTGATGATGAAAATTATTGTCGTCAGGGCAATACCGATCGCCGCTTCGGTAATGGCCACATCCGGTGCTTGCAGTAAATAGAAAAATACCGATAGGACCAAACTCACCACGCCGGTAGCCAAAACGGCATACAGCAAATCTTTCTGGATAACGGCATACAATGCGGCTGCAATCAAAATAATTCCCATAACCACCAGAAAAAGGATGAAAGTTGTCATTGTTCCTTGATTTTTTCTTTATCCGCTTCTTCGGCATACGCATCCATCGGTTTTTTCATAAACGGTTTCAGTCCGCGCCGGTAGGAAGCCCTTGCCAAAGCGTGAGAGCTCAGCGGGTTGGCCAATCCGATGAAAACGACGATGATAAACATCTTGACAAACCACGAAGGTTCGATCAATCCCACACCGGTTATCAAACTCATTGCACCCAGTGTGGTGGCTTTTGTTCCCGCTTGGAGGCGGTTATACAAATCGGGCATACGGTATATACCCAATGCACCCAGAAAAAGAAAGATGCTTCCGAGCAATATCAGGAATAATCCGAGATAATGTAATATGTTGGTGATAATTTGCATCTGCTATTGTTTTTATTATAGTGCTCTCTCGATAAACCTGGCAATTACGATGATGCCGATAAAACCCAATACGGCATATACCAACGCCAAATCCGTATAGATATACCGGTGGAAAACATAAGCCAGCAAGACCAATCCGGAAATGCCGATAACCGATAATGTATCCGATGCCACGGCGCGATCGCCGGCGGTCGGTCCTTTGACAAAACGAAGCAATCCGATGAAGGACGCCAAACTTATCAGGAAAAGTGCTATGTATATAATGATGTCCGTCATCCGTATATTTTTAAAAGGATTTTTTCGAAAGGTTCGGCGATTTCTTTATAAGCACATTCCGGGTCGGTGCATTTGACGTCTATCCAGTGGATATAAAAGGTATTGCCCACCACGTCCACCGTCAGCGTTCCCGGCGTGAGCGTTATGCTGTCGGCCAGGACCATTTTGGCAAAAGGATTGGTCAGTTTGGTTTCGAATTTGACAATGCCCGGATTGATGGGTAATGCGGGGTTGATTACACGGCGTGCCACATCGAAATTGGCTTTAATAAGTGCCCAAAGGAATACGAAAAAGTATTCGATGAAATAAAAAATATGCTGCGGGGCCAGAAGAATGGGATCGCAACAATCGAAGTAGCGCACCGTGACAAAGGAAATGAAGGCCGCCACGACGGCTCCCGTAATCAATTCGGCGGGTTGCAGGCTTGTGGTGAAGGCATACCAAAGTAACCAAATCAAAAAGAACGTATAGACATAATTGGCCTTGGTCCGCGAAGCCCGGTGAGTGGCTTTCATAGAATGAAATTTTTTATCAAAAATAGGCTTGCG
>CAYUQW010000032.1:1210-11187 GCA_964446985.1 uncultured Flavobacteriaceae bacterium | reverse complement strand
GGAATTCTTGTTCAAAAATTATGAGGAATGCCTTTTATGTGTAATAACAAATGTGATTCGTCATCAGCCGGTTCGGCCCATCCGTAATTAGCATCAAGTTTGGCATCCAAATCTTTTAAATAAGGTTTAATATCTAATACAGGTGTTCCGTCAAAGGCATCGATACCTGAGATTTCAATTATATTTCCTTTGATTTTCTTAATTTGAACAATACTCAGGCCTATTGGATTCGGGCGATTTGGACTTCTGCTGGCAAAAATACCCACGGCATATTCGTTGGCCCATGGCGGATGAATAATCAAATTATTTTTTCTGATATGAATACGGTCCAATGCGTAGAGAACGTATATGTATTTAAATGTATCAAGCAATTTTAGCCCATCGACATATTTGTCATATAAGCGGATATAAAACAGACCCGAAACATCATCCCGTACGGGTTGATAAGGTGCCTTTTCTTTGTAAGGTGTGCGAATAATACCGATACCGTTGTAAACAAAATATGACTCAGAAAAATGTTTCATTCCTCTAAATCTGTATTCGCATTTTTTCCAATATCATCATTATTCCCGTAGTCCAACTCATCGATATCTCCCATTTTATACAAAATATCCATTGTTGTCCGCGCTTCTTCTTCATCTACTATACTAATGGCACTTCCTACATGCACCATAACGTAATCACCCACTTTGGCTTCGGGAACCATTGCCAAATTTACTTCTTTAATAATTCCGTCAAAACTGACCTTGGCAATCCTGAAAACATCGTCAAGTTGATTTTCGATGCTAATAATTTTTCCGGGAATAGCTAGGCACATATTTGTTTAATTTTAAAGGTTCTATTAGAAATGATAAAATTTTTTATTTATTTTTTATTTTTTGTTCTAACCATTCATACCATTGAGTCATTCCTTCTCCTGTTATGGCAGATACTTCAAAAAATTCGATATTGGGATTTACGCGACGGGCGTAATCTTTGGCTTTTTCCACATCGAATTGCACATAAGGCAGCAAGTCGATTTTGTTAATAATGCAAACATCAGAACCTGCAAACATGTCGGGGTATTTGATAGGCTTATCATCGCCTTCGGTAGTGCTGACAATGACTACACGGGCATTCTCTCCCAAATCGAAAGCAGCAGGGCAAACCAGATTTCCAACATTTTCTATCATTAAAACGGCATTTTCCGACGGTTTTAATTCCATGACGGCTCTATTCACCATATCACTGTCCAAATGACAGGCCTTTCCCGTATTGATTTGCACTACCGGGATGCCGAGTGCGTCGATACGGTTGGCATCATTCATGGTTTGTTGGTCTCCTTCAATGACATAAAAAGAAATATGGTCTTTTAAATCGGCTAGCGTTTTTTCCAATAGAGATGTTTTACCGGAACCCGGCGATGAAACCAAATTGATTGCAAAAATATTTTTTGCCAAAAAATAACCGCGATTTCTTTCGGCTAGCAGTTGATTCTCATGCAAGATATCTTGTTCAACATCGATAATATTACGTTCATGCACATGGGGATGGGGGTGTTCATGGAAATGTTCGTGCCCTTCATGTGCAGTAATATTTATTTCCGTCACTAATCCGGCCAATTTACCGGGCTTTGCAATGATGACTTCATCCGTATTACCGCATCCGCATGTTGTACACATAATTGTTGGTTTTATAAAATTCTATTTTCAAATGTAATAAGATAATTTTAATATTCTAATGATTTGACACGCATTTCTTTCCCCTGAATTATTTCTTTGAAATAACTTCCGCATTCGGGACAGGCATCAAAAAGATTTTCCAGTTTAAATTCCGTTCCGCAGTCCAGACATTTGGCTCGAGCTTCGATAATATTTATCCGTTTTTCGGCATTTTCCAGAACGCTTCCGGCAACAGCCATAGGCCAAGCAAAATTTAACGCATCAATTTCCACCCCCGACAACGTACCTATTTCCAAATTGATAGTTTTGATTTCTTTGATGCCGTTTTTTTTGGCTTCCTTTTCAGCGATATCTACAATTCCCATGGCGATAGAAAGCTCATGCATGCCTTTATTTATGTTTTCTCAAAGTTAGTAAAAAAATCTATAAGATTACAGTATTTTTTGGCATAAAAATTTAATTAAATTATAGTTTGAATTGGAAGTTATATTTGTTTATAAATTTTTGCTACTTATTAAATTTGTTGATGTAAAAAATGATATTTGACATATTTTTTTAAAATTGTTGTCGTTTGTTTTTTTATATAAAGAAAAAATTAGTAACTTGTCCAAGGAAATTCATAAAAAATTAGCCTGATGGAAAAACAAGTTAAAACAGGGGAAACCTTCTATGAATATATCCGTCGTAAAGGATATTCCAGGAGGGATTTCCTAAAATTTGCCACATATATGGCAGCCTTTATGGGGCTTGAGTCAAAGATGGTCGGCCAATTGGTAAAGACCATGGAGACCAAGAAAAGGATTCCGGTTATATGGGAGCACTTTCAGGAATGTACCGGATGTTCCGAGTCATTTATCAAATCGGACCACCCTTTAGTGGCTGATGTGATTCTTGATACGATATCCCTTGATTATACGGATACTTTGATGGCTGCTTCAGGACATCAGGCGGAAGAGGCGAAACAAAAATCAATGAAGGAGAATTATGGTAATTACATATTGGTTGTTGAAGGAGCCATTCCAACTAAGGACGGTGGCGTTTATTGTACTATAGCGGGACGGACCGCCCTTGAAATCATTAAAGAATCGGCAAAAGGTGCTGCGGCCATCATAACTTTCGGCAGTTGTTCGTCGTGGGGAGGTGTCCAAGCGGCATCGCCTAATCCGACCGGTTCCGTCCCTGTTGATGCTATTATCAAGGACAAACCGATTGTAAAGGTCCCCGGATGTCCGCCTATTTCCGAAGTTATGACGGGAACGGTGCTGTATTATGCCATGTTTGGTCGTTTGCCCGCTTTGGATTCGGAGGGAAGGCCGAAGCAATTTTACGGAAAACGTGTTCACGATTCGTGTTACAGACGTCCGTATTTTGATGCCGGATTATTTGCCGAAAGTTTTGATAGTGAAGAAGCAAAAAAAGGTTATTGTCTTTATAAATTGGGATGTCGCGGACCGGTTACTTACAATGCCTGTGGTTTTATGGAATGGAATAACGGATTAAGTTTCCCTATTAAATCCGGTTATCCGTGTATAGGATGTAGCGAAGCGAATTTCTGGGATAACGGGCCATTCTATCAAAGAGTGGAAAACATCCCCGGTATGGGAATTGAAACTACTGCCGATAAAATCGGAAAAGTGCTTATCGGAGCAGCAGCGGCAGGAGCGGCCGTTCATGCTTTTGCTACTAATGTTATTAAGAAAAAGGAATTGGATTTGAATAAGTATTTAGGAGAAGCAAACGAAAAAAACCTACAAGAGTAAAAAAATAAAGTCATGGCTAATAGAATAGTTATCGACCCGATTACGCGAATCGAAGGTCACCTCAGAATAGAAGCAGAAATCAAAGACGGGAAAGTTGTCAATGCTTACAGCTCGTCAACCATGGTGCGGGGAATGGAAAAAATTGTGGAAGGTCGCGACCCGCGGGATGTATGGGCTTTTGTTCAGCGTACTTGCGGGGTATGCACTACCGTTCATGCTATTGCTTCCATACGTGCAGTGGAAGATGCGTTGGGTATTGCCATTCCGCCCAATGCCGAATTGGCACGAAATATTATCACAGTGGCCCATGCATTCCAAGACCATGTAGTTCATTTTTATCACCTTCATGCTTTGGATTGGGTTGACGTAACCAAAGTCCTGGATGCCGATCCGAAGAAAACTTCCGAATTGGCACAAAGTATTTCAAAATGGCATAATTCCTCACCCGGCTATTTCTCTGATGTAAAAAAACGTATTAAAAAATTTGTCGAGAGTGGTCAGTTGGGTATTTTCGCAAACGGTTATTGGGGACATCCGGCAATGAAATTGCCCCCCGAAGCTAATTTGATGGCAGTGGCTCATTATTTGGAAGCTCTTGATTTTCAGCGTGATATAGTAAAAATTCATACTATTTTAGGTGGTAAAAATCCGCATCCGCATTTCTTGGTAGGAGGATTGGGCGCTCAAATAAATATGGATGATGCGGGAAGTTTAAATGCTGAACGTTTGGCATATGTCGGAAAATTATTGCGTGAGGCTTATGAATTTGTCAATGAAGTTTATGTGCCCGATTTACTAACCATTGCTTCTTTCTATAAAGATTGGGGTAATATAGGAATTTCAAAATTCAAAAATTATTTGGCATACGGTGATTTGCCTACGGATAACATTAGAAATGTTAAAAGTTATAAATGGCCGCGCGGCATCATACTCAATGGCGATTTAAGCACGGTGCACGATGTGGATTTGGAAAATACCAATCAAATACAGGAATTTGTTTACAAATCCTGGTATGATTATTCGGTGGGAAAAGATAAAGGATTGCACCCGTATGCAGGAGAGACAAATATTCATTACACCGGTCCCAAACCGCCTTATGAGCATCTGGATGTTGATAAGGAATATAGTTTTGTTAAAACACCCAGGTGGCAAGGTAAACCGATGGAAGTAGGTCCGCTTGCACGTATGTTGGTCGGATATGCCAAAGGGGTTCCCGAATATAAAGAAATTGTTGACTCTACGTTGCATAAATTGGATATTCCCGTCGAAGCACTATTCTCAACATTGGGTCGTACCGCGGCTCGCGGTTTAGAGTCGGCTTTACTTACGCATTGGGGACTGGAATTTTATGATCAATTGATCAAAAATATCAAAAACGGTGATACACGTATGGCGAATATGGAAAAATGGGATCCTTCCACATGGCCTAAGGAAGCCAAAGGTGTCGGATATATGGAAGCCCCGCGCGGAGGTTTGGCACACTGGATTGTTATTAAAGATCGCAAAACAGCTAATTACCAGATGGTTGTTCCTACCACATGGAATGCTTCGCCTCGTGATCCGAAGGGACAAATGTCGGCATACGAATCATCTTTGATTGATACACCGATTGCCGATCCGGCAAGACCTTTGGAAATATTGAGAACTATTCATTCCTTCGACCCTTGTTTGGCTTGCGCCGTGCATCTATACGATCCGCACGGAAAACATATCGGCCAAATTCAAATCGGAGGTGCTTGTAGTATCTAATTGACAAATTCAAAATATTATGAAAGTCTCGACCTTCAATTATAAACGTGTCTATGTTTGGGAATTGGCAGTGCGTTTTTTCCACTGGACTACTGTTTTGTCTCTTACCGTTTTGGTAATTACGGGATTTATCATTGCCAATCCGCCTTCGTTCAATCTTAATACGGAGCCTGTACATTCCTATTGGTTCGGATATGTGCGTCTGATTCATTTTGCATTCGCTTATTTGCTAATAGCCAATCTTCTTTTCCGGATTTATTGGGCTTTCGCCGGAAATCAATTTGCCAAATGGTATAATTTTATTCCTTATACCAAAAAACATTGGGAAAATATCATGCACGTTTTGAAATATGACATCTTGCTTTTGCCCAAAAAAGACCACCGGCTTTCCGATTTAAGTGTCGGCCATAATGCGCTGGCTGCTTTTGCCTATTTTCTTATGACTTTATTGTTTTTGATTCAGGCGGCAACCGGTTTGGCGCTTATTGCCGATAATTCGCACTGGTGGTTTCCGAAAATGTTCTTATGGGTTAAAGATTGGTTGGGAGGCGATATACCTACGCGTTACATCCACCATCTGTTTACCTGGTTTTTTATGTTGTTTGTCATAGTGCATGTTTATTTGGTTTTGTTCCATGATTATCTCGAAGCCAGAGGTGAGGCATCTGCTATGATTAGCGGATTTAAATTTGTTAGGGCCGAACGAATTAAAGCTTTTTCTCTAAATTTATTTAAGAAAAAACATGAAGAAAAAAACGGAGAAAACAAAGAGGAAAAGGCCGGAGATTAGTATGATCTCGGATGATGTGATGGAATTGCAAAAATTATTTTACCAGACACATGATTATTCCGATAAGAAATTTACAGACAGAGTTTTAATACTTGGTATAGGAAATTACTTAATGGGTGACGAAGGTGTTGGTGTGCATGCCGTACAGGCTTTGAGTAAAGAAAAATTGCCCGATTTTGTTGATTTGATGGACGGTGGCACAGGTAGTTTCGATTTGATGCCTATTTTGGCACAATATCCTTTGGTCATTTTTATTGATGCTACCATGGATTTCCGTCCGCCCGGTACCGTCGATATTCTTTATCCGGAATTTGCTGCCGATTTCCCGACGGTACTGAGTGCCCATGATGTCGGGTTGAAGGATATGATAGATGCACTGGAATTCAAAGGTGAATTACCTAAAATTATTCTTATCACCGTCTCTATCGACGGCATGACCCCGATGAGCATAAAATTATCAGACAAAGTAAAAGAAGCCATTCCCGATGTTATCAAAACGGTCAAGTCACTTCTGAGCAAGATTAGCATTGAAAAGGCATAAGTATTCTTTGATTTAATCAAAAATCTATTGTAATTTTATCTCGAATTGTTAAGGAGATAATGCATACATATCATATCCATATTCAAGGTATTGTGCAAGGTGTGGGGTTTCGTCCGTTTGTGTATAAATTGGCTATTAAGCATGGAATGAAGGGGTGGGTGAACAATACCAATGACGGAGTGCATATCGAAATCAATGCGGATAAAAATACGGCAGAAAGATTTTTACAAGAGATATTGAATAAATTACCTCCTTTGGCTGTGGTAACGAACGCTACAATAAAAGCAGTAGGCGATAAAGATTTTAAAGATTTTAGAATCATACACAGTGAAGGCCTGCAAAAACCCAACCTCTTGTTAACGCCTGATGTGGCAATGTGTGAGGATTGCCGTCGCGAATTGCATAATCCGCAAGATAGACGCTACCATTATCCGTTTATCACTTGTACCAACTGCGGACCGCGGTATTCCATAATTACTGCTTTGCCTTACGACCGCCCGAATACGACTATGGATAAATTTAAAATGTGTCCGGTATGTTGTGAAGAATACAATAATCCGTTGGAAAGGAGACATTATTCGCAAACCAATTCCTGCCCCGATTGTGCCGTTGAATTACAACTGTATGAAAACGGAAAAATAACCGAAAATTTTACCGATTTGGATTACATTGTCCGTGAATGGAACCGAGGAAAAATCATTGCTATAAAAGGAATTGGCGGATATTTGTTGACTTGCGATGCTACCAACAAAAAAGCTGTCCAAACCTTGCGTGAACGTAAACATCGGCCGGTAAAACCCTTTGCTTTGATGTATCCGGATTTGAAAAGTATCCGACAAGATGCTTATCTCTCTAAGAATGAGGAAAAAGAACTCAAAAGTATTCATTCGCCCATTGTTTTATTGCGATTGAAAAAAAATATTCAAAACAGGATTGCCTTGAATAAAATCAATAGCGGATTGGACCGGATAGGCGTTATGATTCCCTATACACCGTTATATGAATTATTATTGAAGGCATTTGGAAAACCAATTGTAGCCACCAGCGGGAATATAAGCGGTTCAACCATTATTTATTCGGACGAAAAAGCCAAGCGTGAACTGGACGGTATCGCAGATATTATTTTGATGAATAACCGGGAAATCGTGGTTCCGCAGGATGACGGCGTTGTACAATTTGCGCCCGAATGCGGACAAAGAATTGTTCTACGCCGTTCGCGTGGAAAGGCACCTGTGTATATTAATCCAAACCTTCGGATACAAAAGGATATTTTGGCCACGGGTTCGATGCTCAAAAGTGTTTTCGGTTTTTCAAGTAGTGGTAATTTTTACATTAGCCAATTTTTGGGAAATACCGAAACTTATGATGCGCAACTTAATTATGAAAAGACTTTTGAGCATTTGACAAGAATACTGAAACCTTCCTTCGAAGCGGTAATTGTTGATAAACATCCCGATTATTTTGCCACACGTTTCGGAAAAGATTTTGCCGGAAAAAATAATATACCCATATACGAAATTCAGCACCATAAGGCTCATTTTTACAGTGTTTTGGGAGAGCATAATTTACTGGAAACCAAAGAAAGAATTTTGGGGATTATCTGGGACGGAACCGGTTTGGGCGATGACGGTAATATATGGGGCGGTGAATTCTTTTTATATGAAAACAAACAAATGCAACGTGTGGCTCATTTACCTGAATTTAGTTTTATTTTGGCCGATAAAATGGTAAAAGAACCGCGCATTTCGCTCTTAGCCATTTTTCATAAATACCGGGAATTTAAAGACTATATTCGTCCAAAATTTACGAATATCGAATGGAATGTTTATCATAAATTGTTGGAAAAATCGACATTGAAATCTACCAGTATGGGACGTTTATTCGATGCCGTTTCTTCCTTGTTGTTTGGTTATGATATACATGGTTTTGATGCCGAAGCATCGATACGTTTGGAGCAAAAAGCGGCGGAATATTATTATGAGAATCCGCTTGATTTATCTCAATCTTACTTTAAAGACGATGAAAATAATTTTATCGATTCCTTAATTAGAGGAATATATGAAGATTTAGACAGAAAAGTCGATAGGAAACATATCGCTGCAAAATTCCATCTGACGCTGACGGATTTTATACTGAAAACGGCCAAAAAGTACCAAGTGAAACATTTGGCTTTTAGTGGCGGCGTTTTTCAAAATACGCTATTGGTGGATTTGCTAAACAGGTTTTTGGGTGATGACTTTGCTTTATATTTTCATAAGGAATTTTCACCTAATGATGAAGGAATTCCTTTTGGGCAAATGATGTATTTTATGAGTAAACGATAATTGTTAATTAATTAAATTTGTATTAATAAATAAAAACTATATGAAATTTTTAACCGAATATCGTAATCCCGAATTAGCCAAAAAGGTTTTAAGAGAAATAGAAAAGACAGCCAAACACCAATGGCATATTATGGAGATTTGCGGCGGGCAAACGCATAGTTTGGTCAAAAACGGGATTTTGTCCGTTTTGCCGGAAAATATTCAAATGTTACATGGTCCGGGATGTCCTGTTTGTGTGACACCTTTACATTTGATAGATAAAGCTATTTACTTGGCCGAAAAAGAAGGAGTGATTTTATGTAGTTTCGGAGATATGCTGCGTGTGCCGGGGTCGGAAAAATCTTTATTGGAAGCCAAAGCAAACGGTGCAGATATCCGTGTTTTATATTCGCCGTTGGAAGCGGTTCAGATTGCGAAACAACATCCGGACAAGGAGGTGGTATTTTTTGCCGTTGGTTTTGAGACTACGGCGCCTGCGAATGCACTTTCCATCATTCATGCACAAAAATTGGGTCTGAAAAATTATTCGATTTTAAATTCACATGTATTGGTTCCGCCCGCTATCAAGGCATTGATGGAAGATCCTGAGGCCAAAATCGATGCATTTTTGGCTGCCGGACACGTTTGTTCAATAATGGGTTATTGGCAATATCATAGTTTGGCCGAAAAATACAAAATCCCTATTGTAGTTACCGGTTTTGAACCTTTGGATCTGTTGCAGGGTATTTTGGCTGCCGTAAAGCAATTGGAAAAAGGCGAATATCGTGTGGAAAATCAGTATGCACGGGTCGTCCGTGAAAAGGGCAATGTGCCCGCACAAGAAATTATAGCCCGTGTTTATGAAGAAGGTGATCAGATGTGGCGTGGAATAGGTACAATTCCTTCCAGCGGTTGGCATTTGAAAAAAGAGTTTGAAATGTTTGATGCCGATAAGAAATTTCAAATTAATATTGAAAAGGCCAGAGAAAATGCCGAATGTATTGCCGGAGAAATAATGAAAGGAATCAAAAAGCCTTATCAATGTCCGCATTTCGGAAAAAAATGTACGCCCCAAAATCCGTTGGGAGCGCCAATGGTCAGTTCGGAAGGGGCTTGTGCGGCTTATTATAATTTCCGTAACATGTTTAATGTAAAAGAAGCATAATAATTTTT
>CAYUQW010000032.1:0-1110 GCA_964446985.1 uncultured Flavobacteriaceae bacterium | reverse complement strand
TCTGGAATAAAAGAATGAAAGTAAGGAAGAAATCTGTTTTATGTCAAAATAAATCAAAATGAAAAAAAGTTTGTTTAAACTCCAGTGTCCCGCACCCAAATTTGATTTTGATATCATTACGTTGGCACACGGAAGCGGGGGCATGTTAACGCACAAATTACTTGAAACAGGCGTTTTCGATTTACTTAAAAACGATGAACTTGATAAACACCACGACGGGGCTTTTCTGCAGTTCAATGGAAAGGTTGCATTTTCGACGGATAGTTTCGTGATATCTCCTGTGTTTTTTCCCGGTGGAGATATTGGAGAATTGGCGGTCAACGGTACTGTGAATGATGTGGCAATGTGTGGCGGCATTCCCCAATATTTATCGCTTAGTTTTATTATCGAGGAAGGCCTTCCCATACAGGAATTTTGGGATATATTGGTTTCCATAAAATATGCCGCTGAAAAATCGGGTGTAAAAATCGTTACCGGTGATACCAAGGTGGTTGACAAAGGAAAGGGAGATAAGATTTTTATTAATACCACCGGCTTGGGACCCATACATCCCAAAGCAAAAATAGATGCATCCCGCGTGCGGGTGGGGGACAAGATAATCGTAAGTGATAATATTGCCACGCATGGTATTGCCATTCTTTCGGTGCGTGAAGGGTTGACATTTGAAACCGACATTGAAAGTGATACGCGCAATCTTAACCATTTGACAAAGGAATTGTTGGACCAATTCGGTGAAAAAATTCATCTGTTTCGGGATCCGACACGAGGGGGTGTTGCGGCGACATTGAATGAAATTGCTGAAGAAACCGGCAAAGGTATTTTACTGCAAGATGAGAAAATACCTGTGGATAAACAGGTAAAAGCTGCTTGTGAAATTCTTGGATTAGACCCGTTATATACGGCCAATGAAGGTGTTTTTATGGCTTTTGTTGATCCCGATATTGCCAATGATGTGATTGACTTGTTAAAAAATAATCAGGATGCCCGGCATGCCTCTGTAATTGGCGAAGTGGCTTCGGAACCTGCCGGAAAGGTTCTGATAACCAATCCTTTGGGAGGGAAACGGGTGGTCCACATGCCTATCGGTGAACAATTGCCCAGGATTTGTTA
>CAYUQW010000031.1:0-11188 GCA_964446985.1 uncultured Flavobacteriaceae bacterium | reverse complement strand
AACTTTTGGCCTTGGGAATTTTGGGTGAATACATCGGTAAAATTTATAAGGAAGTCAAAAGACGCCCGCTGTATTTTATTCAGGATAAAACGGATGTCGAGGACGAGAAACGCATCGATACGAATTAAATTTTTCATTTCCTTATTTTTGCATATATTCGCATAAAAAATTAGCATTATGACAGGAATTGGTATAGTGATTCTATTATTGATAATTTTGATTTCCGGACTGAAAATCGATAATGAATATCAACGCAGCGTAATTTTTCGTCTCGGTCGTTACCACGGCATTAAAGGCCCGGGGATGTATTGGATTTTTCCTGTCATTGATCAGCGTCGTCAGGTGGATATGCGGACAATAACCGTGGATATCGAAAGCCAGGAAACGGTCACCAAAGACAGCGTAACCGTCAAGGTAAATGCCGTGTTGTATTTTAAAATCAATGATCCGAAAAAAGCCATTCTTGAAGTACGGGATTATACCAACGCAACCTATCAGGCATCGCTCACTGCTTTAAGAAATGTTATAGGACAGCATAATTTGGACGAGATCCTCAAAGATCGCGAAACCATTAATAAAGCTATCCGTACCATCGTGGATCAAATCACCGATCAATGGGGATTGAATGTGGAATATCTCGAAATGAAGGATGTGGAAATACCCCAATCGATGCAGCGTGCTATGGCCAAGGAAGCCGAAGCCATCCGTGAAAAACGTGCACGTATGATCAAAGCCGAAGGGGAATACGATGCCTCGGCCAAACTGAAAGATGCCGCCCGGTTTATTGCCGAAAATCCGGCTGCCCTGGAATTACGTCGTATGCAAATGATTTCCGAAGTCGGAGCCGAGCAAAATACCACAACGATCGTACTGATGCCTTCGGATTTTGTTACTTTGGCCAAAAGCATCAGTGAATCATTGCAAATAAAGTCTGACAAGGAGAAAAAATGATGTCCTTGTCCTTTTGAAACAATTTGAAAAGATGCCACTATGAAAAAATTGTTGCTTGTCCTTCCCTTGACTTTGTATTTTTTAAGCACCGGAAAACCCTTTTTGTTCGACAGCCCGCAACCGTCCGGTGGCGAAAATCTGGATTCGGTTCCCGCGGCGCTGAGGGGGACTTATATCAATAATTCGAATGACACTTTGATCGTCGATGCGCACTCTTTCCGTTTGATTTCCAAGAAAAATTCATTCAACCGGGTTTTGAAAAAAGATACGGTTGAGTTGCGTAAATTCAAGGGTTATTTGGTACTGAACATTCGTGAAAACAATGCCTGGCGGGTTTATCCTTTGCAAGCATTCGGCAATGTGATGGACGTGTACGGTTTTGATGCGGAAAAAGTTGCCGGAAGTAAAAAAATGACAGTTGATGAACTTGTCAATGAATTGAAAAAACAAGTCGAAACGGACGAAATCAAAGAAGGGGACAAAATACGGTATGTGTTGAAACCGGAAAAGAAAACATTCGAAAAATTGATGCAAGGAAAATATGCGGTATTGATCAATGAATTTTATAAAACTTTTGATTGATTGAATTTACTCCCGCTATAATAATTACGATAGCAGAAGTAAAATAAAAAACCGGCACTGAAAAGGAAAACAGTACCGGCGGAACAAAGCTAACGGAAAGGACTTGTCAGATCTCGCTAAAATCGATATTGTATTTTTTGACGAGTTTACGCAGGTTAATCGTGGCGTATCGCATACGTCCCAAAGCCGTATTGATGCTGATATCGAGCATTTCGGCAATGTCCTTGAAGGGAATCCGGTCGTAAATGCGCATTTTCAAAACCCTTTTTTGTTCGGCGGGTAACATTTCGATCAGCCCTTCCAGTTTTTCTTTGGTTTGATCGCGGATTATATGAAATTCGGCATCTTCGTTGTCGGGCAAGATATCGAACATGGAGAAATCTTCCGTGTCATAAGTCCACTGTTGCCTTTTTTTACGCCGGAAATGATCGATAATGAGATTGTGGGCTATCCGCATAAGCCACGAACCGAATTTACCTTCTTCATTGTAACGTCCCGATTTGACCGTATCGATAACTTTGATAAAAGTGTCCTGAAAAATATCTTCGGTCAGTTCCTTGTTGCGGACTTTGGAGAAAATGTACCCGTACAATTTATGACGGTATCGTTCGATTAAAACGGTAAGCACCTGTTCTTCGCCTGCCCTGTATCTACGCAATAATTCGGCGTCGGATAATTTGGAAAGATCCATAAATCGAATTTTTTCGGTTAGCGTAGATATCCTACATAGGCAGTGCGTTTTTGCGGTTAATTCATTGACAAATGTATAAAAAGTTTTTAAAAAATAAAAATCATTGTTTTTTTAGGGGGATTTTGATGTCAAAATGCCGTTTTTGTTCCGATTTGAAATTATAATCGATAATCCAGGGATTGAGTGTTCGCAGTTGCAGATAGGTCACATGGTGTTTTTTGGCCCAATCGACCCAATCGATTTCCGTCGTGTCCACGGATACGGTCTTAAAAGCCGGGAAGCGGTACAAATCGCTGTCGCGGAAGTGGAATCCGTAATCCCCGGGATGTTCCATAATTTCCTTAATGGCCAGGATTCGGTAGATATATCGGGCGGTTTCGGGATTCAGATAGAGATCCCAATAATTGTCCGCCTGTTGGTTTGTCAAAGCTTTTTCGAGACCTTTCATCCCGCGGTTGTAGGCGGCGGCAGCCAAAGTCCACGACCCGAATTTTTCTTTGGCATCCGACAGATATTTACAAGCGGCTTCGGTGGATTTTTCGATATGATACCGTTCGTCAACCTGATTGGTGATCAAAAGGCCGTATTGCGTTGCCGGTTCCTTCATCCATTGCCAAATCCCTTTGGCGCCTGCCGGACTGACGACGGTCGGGTCGAGGTTGCTTTCGGCTACGGCCAGATATTTGAAATCGTCCGGAATACCGTATTTTTTCAATATCGGCTCTATGACGGGAAAATATTTGGCGGCGCGCTTGAATTTTAACAATGCGAAAGATTGCCAATAAACATTGATGAGTAATTCCTTATCCAATTTTTCGCGAACATCGGGCCTGTCCATAGGAACTTTTTCACCTGCAAAATCCAGTGAATCCGGTAGCGGAACGGCATATATGCGGTAATTTTCCCGGAAATGTTCCTTGACGTAGCGATCGGTGGTGGGATTATCGGTACCGCGGACGAAAAACAGTCCCAATAAAATCAGTATAAGCAAATATATCGTTAGATTTCGTTTCATTTATTCAAAGATTTAACCGTCAATGTTTTGACGTTATAAAGTTACGAAAGAGGTTGTATTTTTCCAAGGAAAATTAAACTTAAATTAAAATTGATATTTCTCAAAATCGCCGGTTAATCCTTAATTTTGACATTGAAAAAATCCGCTTTATGGACATTTACACGATAATTGTCGGGATGCTCATCGTTTTGGCCATCCTCGATTTGATTGTAGGCGTGAGCAACGATGCCATCAATTTTCTCAATTCGGCCTTGGGGTCAAAAGTTTTCTCTTTCAGGACAATCATAATCACCGCCGGTTTGGGCGTGTTTTTCGGCGCCGTTTTTTCCAGCGGTATGATGGAGGTGGCCCGTAAAGGTATTTTTCATCCGCAGATGTTTACCTTCCACGATATTATGATCGTTTTTTCGGCGGTTATGCTCACCGATATCATTATGCTCGATACGTTTAACCGTTTGGGATTGCCCACGTCCACAACCGTCTCGGTGGTTTTCGAGTTGTTGGGGAGCGCCGTGGCCGTCAGTTTGTGGAAAATTCGTTATAATCCGGAGATGAATATCGCCAATTTGGCCGATTTTATCAACAGTTCCAAAGCATTGGCCATTATCGGCGGGATTTTCTTTTCCATCGTCGTGGCGTTCACGGTGGCGGCTATCGTTCAATTTTTTGCCCGGATGGTTTTTACCTTCCAGTTCGACGAGAACAAACGCTTGGTTTCCGTATCGCTTTTCGGCGGTATCGCCTTCGCTTCCATTGCTTACTTTATCATTCTTAAAGGTTTGAAAGGGACGCCTTTTTACGATGAGATTGCGCCTTATATCAAATCTTATGCCGACCGGATTATTTACGGAAGTTTTATTCTGGGGATAATTTTGTCCTATGTTATTCAGAAATTTTTGCGGTATAATGTATTTCATTTGGTCATATTGGCCGGAACATTTTCGCTGGCACTGGCATTTGCCGGAAACGATTTGGTCAATTTCGTCGGGGTGCCCATCGCGGGATTCAATTCCTATCAACTCTTGCACGCCGCCGGCGGAGATCCGCATAGCTTTATGATGAGCCAATTGGCCGATAAAGTGCCGACGCCTACGATATTTCTTTTGATTGCCGGTGCCGTTATGGTGTTGACGCTTTGGTTTTCGAAAAAAGCGATGCACGTAGCCGAAACGGCCTTGAATCTTTCGGCACAGGGCGATACGGACGAGAAATTCGAATCCAATTTGGTGGCGCGAAGCATTGTCCGTTCTGCCATCGGAGTTAATTATATTTTGGAAAAACTTATTCCCGCCAAGGTCCGCCGGTGGATTGATTCGCGTTTTCAAGTGCCTTTCGAACAAAAAGTCTCAAAAAAACTTCATAAAAACGCTCCGGATTTCGATTTGGTTCGCGCTTCAATAAATCTTATAGTAGCGGCTATTTTGATTTCATTGGGAACGGCGCGTCATTTGCCTTTGTCCACCACCTATGTAACCTTTATGGTGGCGATGGGTTCGTCGCTGGCCGACCGTGCCTGGGGACGCGAAAGTGCCGTTTACCGGATTGCCGGCGTGATCAACGTGATAACCGGTTGGTTTGCCACGGCGCTGGTGGCGTTTACCGTTTCCGCGCTGATCGCATCGATTTTGTTCGCCTGGGGTTTGTGGCTCGCCATACCGGTTTTCCTGCTGGATTTGTATCTGATTTATGTCAATCATTTGAAATTCAAGGAAAAGGAACAGGAAGAAACGGAAAATGTTTTCAATATTTTGGAAGTGGTCAATGAAGATGTTCGAAAAGTTTTGGAATATACATTCGACAAATTGACGCAAATGCTCGATGAATTGAAAAACGATTATGCCGAAGTGGTAAACGGTTTACACGATTTCGATGTCAATCAATTGATTAAGGTTAACAAGGATATCACCAAATTTTTCCGTCAGGCAAACAAACTTCGTAATCAATTATATTACCTGCTTCAACATTTGCAGGACGAACAGCAGAAAATCGGGTCGAATTATATTAAATTGATCAACCGTGTTCAGGATGTGATTCAATCCATACATTTTATTTCCAAGGCAAGCAAAGATTATGTAAACAACAACCACCATCCGCTGTTGCCCGGGCAGTTGGAGGAATTGGAAACCATCAGCCGTCTTTTCTCGGAATATATCGAAAATGTCGAAGAAGCCTATCGCAGCAGGGATTTTGTCAGCCTGAAAAAATTCTATAAAACTTCCGCCGATTTGGACAGGGTGGTGGACGAGGCATTGGCCAATCAGATCCGGCGTATCAAAGAACATAAGGTCGATGCCAAAAATTCGTCGTTTTATATGAGTTTACTCAACGAATCCAAGGATTTGATAGACAGTTTCCGGAGGATTTTGAAAATTTCCGCCAAGTTGAACAAGCCGTTTTCCAAAGCCAAAAAGCCGTCGGAAGAAGCCGGTATGCAATAATTTGGTTACTTTTGTGTTCTGTTAGGAAACCGGATCATGAACAAAAAATGGTTTATTTTGCTTCTGTTGATTGCGTTCGCCAATGTGCAAGCGCAAGTAAAATTGTACAAACCCGGAAACGATTTCGATTTCGAGCGCCCGTACCATAAATGGGGCATAACATTGGGCGGCAATATTTATCCGTTTTACGATGCCCGTCCCGAACCGTCCCCGGCAATGTTGATTCCGCGTTGGTATTTGATGTGGGGATTTCACGCGGGCTTGGCTTACCGTATCGGGTTTTCCAATCATTTCGGACTTAAACTCAATTTATTGGCCGAACGGATGCCCGTGTATTCTTACCGTTTGTTCATTCCTGCGGATGAGACCCCTGATAATCAAAATTTTTATGCCGATATAGGCAATAAATACGCGCCTTTTTCTTTTCATTTGCCGGTAGGTCTCGAATACCGTAATTTCCTTATCCGTCATTACATTCTCTTTGCCCGTGCGGGTGTCGATATCGGTTATTCATTGGGATTTAACGAGTCAAAACGTCATAACACGCATTTTTTGGCGGCTTACATCAACAAACCCGGATGGCAATACGGAATGCATTTTTCGTTGGGTTGGTATTACCAATTCCCTTGGGCATTATGGGAAACCGGTTTTATTTACCGGAAAAATTTCAACAGGGCTTATTCGGGCATATATCTGGTTGACAATTACCGGACGGTTCCGTCCAATGCAGGTTGGCTAGGCCAATCCGGGGATTATATCGGATTGCAATTTACCTGGTATTTTAAGAAACGATTCGTAGGCGATGATGTACGTTGTCCCGGGCAAGTCCACTCCAAAGCGGTACTCAAACGAAAACGGGCGCAACAAAGGGCCAAAGAAAAAGCCCGCCGCAGAAATGAACGTATGAAACGAAAATTGATGCGTAATAAGCGACGCAAGCAACATAAGAAAAAGAAAAAACGCTTCCTGATTTTCTGACCTTATATTATATTTGCGCTAAAATTATTTACTATGGCAACAAAGAAATATCCCAAATCGCTTATTTTTATTCATTGGTTTACGGTTTTGCTTCTGGCGGTTCAAATCATCCTCGGGATGACCGTAGAAGATAAAGAATTCGGGCCTAAGGATTTCAATTGGTTCCGGGCACACGCTCTTTTGGGAATGTTTATCCTGCTTTTGACTATTATCAGAATTTACTTGAAAAATAAACACCGTGACGAAATTCCCGCTATTGACTATTACAGTTCGTTTCATAAACTTTTGGTTAACGGTGTTCACGGATTGATGTATCTCTTGTTGATTGTGATGCCTATCCAAGGATTTATTATGGTGTATAAAACCGGTGCGCTGCAATACGATTTGGGCGGACCATTTCCCGAAGGAGCCAAGCTGGATAAAAATCTGACGGAAGTTCACGAGACATTTTACTATATTTTACTGGTTTTGATATTGATGCACGTAGCGGGTATTATTCTCTATAAAATCAAAACGGGAGAAAACCTGCTGAAAAGGATGTGTTTGTTATCGAAATAGCCTAATCACCGTCAACCGGCAAGTCTTTTCGTTCGAGCAAAAATTTGTGTTGTTCGTAGCAGGCTTTGAGTGCTTCGAGGATTTGCATATCGCTGGCTTCACGAATAAATTTCTCGTCATAGTCGCACAATTCGAGCATACGATAGACTTTGTCGGGCGGAATATGTAACAAATCGCTGATAATCTGCCGGTCGAAGCGCTTGGAGAGCATCAGAAAGATTTTGTCGTTCTCCTTCAATTTTTTCAGGCGCCGGAGATCTTTTCCGTGTGCGCTGAACAAATTGTACAGCAATCCGACGGGATCGGAAATTTTGCGCATATCGTTCACCACGTCACTGTATAAATCGGGGGTAGGAGCACCGAATAGTATTTCCAAATGCGGGTCAATCTTTATTTGGGGTTGGACGGGAATTAATTTCAAATCGACATCCAAGATGCCTGTTAGCCGGTGGTGACGCACGACGATTTCCTGCAAACTGACGGGGGCTTCCTGCAAATAATAATCGTGCATTTGTCCGAAATCGTCATTATGCACGGGAATTTTTATGTTTTTGTATCCCAGGAAAGAAATCAATAAAGTGTCGCCCGGATGCGCATGGATACGAAAAAAACCTTCCTCCGAGGTGGTTGTCCCGGTTATTTGGGTCAAATTGACGATATTCGCTCCCGATAGCGGTTGTTTGTCTTTGGCGCGAAAAACCCGCCCGTTAAAAATTTTTCCTTCCTGCGCATATAGTGCCAAAGAACCGAAGAACAGGCAAAAAAACAAACTTTTCCGGAATAAACTCATTGTGGAATAAACGGGAAGCATTGCGAATTATTATAGCATATATTGGATAAAGAGCATTGCGGTGATGGAAAGGGTGATAATGGTAGCGGCATTTTCCCCGCCGATTTGTTCGGCGGATTCGGGGGCAACATCCGAAAAAACCAACCAAATCATTGCGCCTGCGGCCAAACCCAGTCCCAGCGGAACATAAGGTTTGAAATCGAGGATGAACAGATAGGCGGGTACGGCAAGCAAGGGTTGGGGCAGGGACGTAAAAATGCTCCACAGCATAGCATTAAACCAAGAAGCGCCGTTGCGGACCAAGACCGAACTTATGGCCAGTCCTTCGGGAATGTTATGAATGGCGATGGCAACGGACATCATAATGCCGAAACGTATTGTTCCCGCAAAAGAAGTCCCGATACCGATACCTTCCGCTGCGGAATGGGCGGTCATTATGATGATAAGGATCACGGTTACCGTAAAATTTTTGCCGAAATTACCGCGCACTTTGTCCCAAATACCGGCTTCCTTGTCGAGATGTAATTTGGTTTTCTTGAAATAATAAATCACTAAATTGATAATCCCGATAAAAATGATTCCGAGCAAAAATCCTATAATCATTTTCAAACGGTCCATATCGGCGGCTTCTTGTAATAAACCGAAAGAAGCCCCGGCCATAAGTCCCGCGGCAATAGCCGAAAAAACACCGATGGTTTTCGGGGTCATTTTTTTTATGAAAATGAAGGGAATAGCGCCTAATCCGGTGGCCAAAGCCGATATCATTCCGTACCAAAAAACAAGTCCGACCGCGTGTTGATGCATAATTTCAATTAATTAGGATTTTCAAAGTTAAACAAATTGTTCTATTTTTGAAGCCGTAAATATTTATGGAAGTAAGCGAATGATGAAATTAATTGCGGATGCGGGATCTACGAAAACCGATTGGCGGTTGGTCAACAATGAAGGGATTATAATCGGATCATTCGAATCCGGCGGTATGAATCCCATTGTTTTTGACGACGAAACCTTGAAACTGAATCTGGCCAATAGCGGCGAACTCTTTGATTTTTCCGAGAATATCGGCGAGGTGCATTTCTACGGTGCCGGTACGGACGAACCTATGGCCCAACACCGCCTGCAATTGATTTTACAGGAAGTTTTCGAAAAAGCGGATATCAATATCTACAACGATTTGCTGGCGTCGGCGCGATCAACGGCCGGCCGGGAACCCGGGCTTGTGGCCATTTTGGGTACAGGCTCCAACAGCGGATATTACGACGGAGAGAAAATCGTCAAAACCGTCGGGCATTTCGGATACGTTTTGATGGACGACGCTTCCGGAAACTGGTTCGGGCGTCAATTGATTCGCGATTATTATTTCGAACGTATGCCGCTGCGATTGCGTAAAATATTCAAGCAAAAATTCAATCTGAACGAGGATTATTTGAAAACGCAGATTTACCAATCGGCCAAGCCCAACGCTTTTTTGGCTTCGTATTCGATATTTATGCACGAAAATTACGACGAACGCTACATTAAAAAATTATTGTACAACGGATTTCGCCAGTTTTTGGAACAGGAGATGCATGCTTATCACCAATATAAAGAGGAATTGCCGTTGCACTTCACCGGTTCCATAGCCTATTTTTATCAGCGCGAACTGAAAGAAGCCGTGAAAGATACCGGATGGCGGCTCGGAACCATTTTGCGCAAACCTTTGGAAACTTTGGTAAAATTCCATATTTGAACACATACGAAACAGTTTTTTACGGCGTTTTAATTGCAATAAATCCGATATGAACAAAACCGTTAAGCCCTATAAAGATATTGAAGCGGGAAAGAAGGAGCAGGTGGAAAAAATGTTCGATAATATCTCGCATAAATACGATTTTTTGAACCATTTGCTCTCGATGGGTATCGATAGGGGCTGGCGAAAAAAAATCATTCGTTATCTCGCGGAATACCGGCCCGAAAAAATCCTTGATATCGCTACGGGAACGGGAGATTTGGCCATATTGGAAGCAATGAAATTACAGCCGGCGGAAGTTGTGGGTTTCGATTTGTCCCAAGGAATGCTCGATATAGCAGCGGAAAAAGTACGAAAAAAAGGATTGGAGAAAATTATTCGTTTGCAAAAAGGCGATGCCGAAAATATGCCTTTTGACGATAATCGTTTTGATGCCATTACGGTGGCTTTCGGTGTGCGGAATTTCGAGAATCTGGAAAAGGGCTTGCGTGAAATGAGCCGTGTATTGCGGCCGGGCGGCATAACGGCCATTTTGGAATTTTCACAACCGGAAAAAACGCCGTTCAAACAATTGTATTGGTTCTATTCCAAAAATATCTTGCCTTTTCTGGGAAAAGTGATCTCGGGCGATGCTTCGGCTTATACGTATTTGCCCGAAAGTATTTCGGTTTTTCCCTACGGGAATGCGATGATGCGAATACTGCGGGAGACCGGTTTCGAACCTTTACGGTTTGAGCCTGTTACTTTCGGAATTGCTACCATTTACCTCGCTACAAAAAAATAAACCGACGTGAAAAAATTGCTCCCTTTTTTCGTGTTGCTTTTGGCCTTGCAGACACATTCGTTGACGGCACAGTTTCGCAATCCGCCGCCCTACAATCTGCCGCGATTCGACGATGATCCCTGGCATTGGGGCTATTATTTCGGTATAACCCATTTTGATTTTAAAGTGCGTTACAAATATCCGGACAACGAAATCGACGTGCAACCGAATATCGGTTTTAATGTCGGCCTTATTTCCGATTTCAAATTGGGTAGAATGTGGAATTTCCGGTTGGAGCCGGGCGTTTTCTTTGCCGACCGTGTGCTGCATTTCCGAAAGGTGGCGGGGCGCATTCCCAATCCCCAAGAAGTGGATACGCTGCGCTATGTGCGTTCCAATTATATTTTTGTGCCGGCATTGTTGAAATTCAGTGCTTTACGCAACGGAAATATGCGTCCGTACATTACCGGCGGAATCGTGTGGGCATACAATCTGTCGTCGTATCAGAACTCGGTTTTCGACAACAGCGGGGGCCATTTCAGGATGTACAAGAACAATTGGATGTGGGAAGTGGGTATCGGTTTCGAAATGTATTTGTATTATTTCAAATTCACACCGTCTTTCCGTGCCGTTTTTTCTTTGAATAACGAGGCCGTTCCCGATAACGATCCCAATAGCCCTTGGACGCGGAAT
>CAYUQW010000030.1:0-11639 GCA_964446985.1 uncultured Flavobacteriaceae bacterium | reverse complement strand
AACTTCTCGCCGAAAGCCAAATCGCCCGCATCGCCCAGTCCCGGAACGATATAGGATTTGTCATTGAGGAAAGGATCGATATCGGCCACCCACAGTTCCGATTTTTCCGGCATAAAACTTTCCAAATGTTTGATACCTTCTTCGGCGGCGATAACGGAAATGACGTGGAATTTGGCCGGTTTTCCGTAGGCTGTCAATACGCGATAGACGGATTCGAGCGAACGTCCGGTCGCCAGCATCGGGTCCACGAGCATCAGGGTTTTGCCGGTCAAGTCGGGGGTGGCGAGGTATTCCACCAGAATATCGAAATGATGTTCGTCCGTATGTTTTCGATAGGCGGAAATAAACGCACTGGCGGCATCGTCAAAGATATTCAGCAACCCGTTATGCAAAGGCAATCCCGCCCGGAGTACCGAACAAATAACGATCTTTTCATCGGGAAGAAGGATTGTTTTTTCACCGAGGGGCGTCGTAACTTTTACCGGTTTATAGACAAAAGTTTTGCTGATTTCGTTGGCGATAAATTCACCGATACGTTCGATATTTCTCCGGAAGCGCATTCGGTCTTTCTGAATTTGGACATCCCGTATTTCGGCCAGGTATTTATTCAGGATGCTCGGATGACGACTCAAATGATGGGTTTTCATATATGCATATTTTGATTCGGTTCATAAAAAAATCCCCAATTCCGAATGGAACCGGGGACATATTGCCGTATAATACCGTTTGAAATTCGCTTGTAATCATCGGCGGGAATTGTAGATTTGCAAGTAATACAACAATGTTGCCAGCGAACTGAGTGCCGCAACCACATAAGTCCGGGCGGCCCATTTCAAAGCATCGGCCACTTGTCTTTTTTCCGTGTCGTTGACCAAACCCGATTTGTCCAACCATTCTTTCGCTCTCCGGCTGGCGTCGTATTCCACCGGCAGCGTAACGAAGGAGAAAACCACTGTCAAGGCAAAGAGCAGGATGCCTGCAAGTAATAAAAAGGGAAAACTTTTGATCAATAAAATACCTGCGATTAACAGAATCGATACCAATTTGTTGGATATGTTCAATGCCGGCACCATAGCCGAACGCATTTTCAACCATTGATAACCGCGGGCGTGTTGAACGGCGTGACCGCATTCGTGTGCCGCTACGGCGGCAGCTGCCACGGAACGGCTGTTGTAAACCGGTTCGCTCAGATTGACCGTTTTTTTCAAGGGGTTGTAATGATCGGTCAAGGCCCCGCGCACCGATGTTACACGGACATCGTGAATTCCGTTATCCCGTAGCATCATCTCGGCGATTTCCTTTCCGGAAAGGCCGGCTTGCAGGGGGATTCGTCCGTATTTTTTGAATTTGGCTTGCAAGGTTGACTGGACGATCATCCCGGCAATGGCAATGATAATAATAAGAAGATAAGCCATACGAAATGTTGTTTACCGGAAACAAAAATACAAAAATCAAACCAATTCTGCCTAAAATCATTGTTTTCTTAGGTTGATTATTTTTAATTTTGTTACAACCTTAAAATTTTATGCTATGAAAAAAACACTCTTTTTGATGCTGTTGATGTTATGGAGTTTTTCCCAAGCTTCAACCGCCGATTTGTTCCGTTATGACGCCTCGCGCGTAGCCAAAGTCTTTGTCAATGCCGATGCGTTGGATCATTACGTCAGCATTCATCGCGGTAGCACGTTAACACTGCCGGATGCGTTGCCTATGCTTCAAAATTATGAAGCCGAAAACATCAATCTCTTCAATAAGGGCCCCGAATCCCTGTTCGGTATTCCGCCTTTTTGGTGGGGATTTTTATTGAGTTGGGTCGGTATTTTACTTGTTTATATTCTGACGGAACATAACAAAGAATTCACCAAGGATGCCTTGATAGGATGTATTGTCGGTAGCTTGTTATACAGCGGTTTATGGTTCGGTTGGGGTTGTTTGTGGTCGGCCGTGCCATAATCCGGGTTGGATTAAACGATATAAAAAAAGGCGGATGCAATTATGCTCCGCCTTTTTGTTTTCACACCAAAGAAAATATTAATACTCTCTCGGTTTGGCTTCGTTTACGCGCAAGTTTCGTCCGTCCACTTCGGCTTCGTTCAACTCTTCGATAGCTTTTTGGGCTTCTTCGTTGTTAGGCATTTCGATAAAACCGAAGCCTTTGCTGCGGCCCGAAAACTTGTCGGTGATGATTTTAACGGAATCCACGGTTCCGTATTCTTCGAAAATCTCTTTGAGGTCTTCTTCGCGAAGACGATAGGGAATGTTCCCGACATAAATGTTCATAATACTAAAAATAAAAAATTAAACTTCGCCAAAGGTAGGTATTTATTTCGGAAATAAAAATTTTTTGGAAAACAAAACAAAAATTACTTGCCGGTTTTTGATATTATTTCAATTTTCCGGCCGCCAAATTGGTCAACAAACTGACATAAATAACCACGGAAATGGAACTTACGGGCATCAATATGGCGGCTATCAGCGGGGATAACAGATTGGATGCGGCAAATCCCAAGCCGATGACATTGTAAAGAAATGCGATGGCAAAGGCGGAATAGATAATTTGCCGGGTTTGGACGGATTTTTTCAGGAAAAGATCCAGTTCGGGCAATCGGTTGGCTTTGAGAATGCCGTCGGCGGCGGGGGTAAATACATTCGTATCTTCGGCCACGGCAATGCCCACGTCGCTTTGTTTCAATGCGCCGGCGTCATTGAGACCGTCACCGACCATCATAACGTATTCGCCTTGTTCTTGCAACCGGCGTATATAATCGGTTTTGTCGTGGACGGATTGGTTGAAGAGCAGCGGAACATCCGGCGGAATCAGTTTTTTCAGTTGTTCCCGTTCGCTTTCGTTATCGCCCGAGAGGATATGCAGGCGGTATTTTTTCCGGAGCCGGCGGAAAAGTGCATCGATGCCTTCGCGATAATTGCCTTCGAAAACGAAACGTCCTTTAACACGTTCCCCGTTATGAAAATATACTGTGGTCCGGTTGGCGTCGCTTTGGGCGCCCGTCCACGAGGCCGAGCCGAGTTTAAAGGTTTTTCCTTCGAAATAGGCAATGATGCCTTTGCCCGGAATTTCGTCGGCATATTCCAAAGGCTTTACGGGATACTCTTCGTAAAATTTATAAATCAACCGGCTTAGCGGATGGTTGGAAATTTTGGTCATACTTTTGATGACGGCTTTCTCGGTATCGTCCGGCTCGTCGCCTTCGTAATGCACGCGGTATTTTTCCTGACGGGTCAGCGTGCCGGTTTTATCGAAAACAATGGAACGCACCGAGGCCATATTTTCCAAGGCCTTTTCATTTTTGAGGTACAATTCGGCCATACCGAAGCGCCGCAACATATTACCGAAAGCAAACGGGCCGGCCAATGCCAATGCACAAGGGCAGGCAACTATCAGTATGGCGGACATAATCCAAACGGCGGTGGAAAATCCGTCGCGATACCACCAATACAATCCGGCTATCAAGGCAAATGAAAGAATGACAACGGTGAAATAGGCGCTGACTTTATCGGTGATGTTTTTCAAATACCGGTGGTGCGGATGATCAAAATTATCCCTGCTCCACAATTTTGTCAGATAGCTGTTGTCCACATCGCTTATCGCTTCGATTTCGATAAAATTGCCTTTTTGTTTTCCGCCGGCCAGGATTTTCTCTCCTACCGATTTTTCAACAGGAAGGGATTCGCCCGTAACAAAACTGTAATCGATAAAGGCTTTGTTTTTCATCAACACGGAATCAACGGGGATAATTTCTTCGTTATGGATGAGTAAGCGGTCGCCCGGGCGAATATCTTTGATTTCGACAATTTCTTCCTTATCGTCCGTAATTTTGGTGACGGCGATGGGAAAGTAGGATTTATAATCCCTTTCGAAGGAGAGATATTTATAGGTGATATCCTGAAAGTATTTGCCAACGAGCAAAAAGAAAACCAATCCGGTCAGACTGTCGAAATAGCCTTGCCCCGTTCCCGTAACGATTTCGTAAGTACTCCGCAGGAATAACACGGTAATGCCGAGCGCAATCAGGATGTCCACGTTGAGGATTTTGTTGCGCAAACCTTTTACGGCGGATTCGAAATAGTCGCTTGCCGAATAAAATACCACGGGCAACGAAAGACCGAACATTATCCACCGGAACAAGGGAGCAAAGCGGTTGAGCCAATATTCGTCGCTTTGGATATATCCCGGCAATGCCATCAACATAATGTTTCCGAAAGCAAAACCGGCGATTCCCAGTTTCAGAATCAGTTTGTTGCGGGATTTTTTTTCTTTTTTATCCAGCGAATCCAGGTTAATCTGCGGTTCGTAGGCAATGGAGGTCAACAATTCCGCCAATTGACGCAGCGTAATTTTTTCGGGATTATACGTGATGCGTACGGTTTTGGCATTGAAGTGCACTTCCGAATGTAAAATTCCGGGATTCAATTTTTCCAAATGCTCCAAAACCCAAATACACGAGGCACAATGTATGGCCGGAATAAAGAAATTGACCACCTGCGTATGTCCGTCATCGAATTCCAATAGTTTGGCCGCAATCTCGGGATTATCCAAAAAAGCGAATTTCCGTTTCTTTTCATTACTGTCAATATCGGTGGCCTGAATCCCGGGCGTTTCCTGAATGGTGTAATATTGCGAGAGGTCGTGTGTATGGAGAATTTGATATACGGTTTTGCACCCGTTGCAACAGAAAGGTTTATCATCGTACCAAATGGCTTCGGACGGATGCATTTCCAGTCCGCAATGATAGCAAACCAATTTTTCTTTTTTTTCGGACATATTTTCCCGGAAAACAGGAAACAAAGTTAATTTATTTTCCATTGAAAAAATATTTTTTTACTTATGGAAAAAACAACATAGTCCATAGGGATTATCGGTAAAAATCGATAAGTTTACCGCTAGAATTTCATCGAGATTATGGATGCCGCAGGTTTTATTTACGATTTGAAACTGGAACACGTTTTCGGTATTTCACGCGAATCGCGCAGCGTTCAACGCACCTTTATCGTGGCTTTGTCTTCACGGGGAAAAACCGGTTACGGCGAAGCGACGGAAAACCGTTATTATAATGTTTTTGCAGAGGATTTACAATCGGCTTTCGAGGATTTGGTTCCCTTTTTGCGCCGCTATGAGATGACGCATCCGGCGGAATTATGGGAAGAAATACGGCATCGTACGGGAAATTTCCGATTTCTGATGAACGCTATCGATGAAGCCGCGTGGGATTTATACGGAAAACTTCACGGCCGTCAATTGACGGATTTGTGGCAATTGCCCCGGACGGATTTGCCCGTTTCGTCCTATACGATCGGTATTGACGATATCGAGGTGATGCAAGAGAAAATCCGGGAGAAGCCTTGGCCGGTTTACAAAATCAAATTGGGCACCGGTAATGACGAGGAAATTATCCGTGCTTTGCGCGAAGTAACCGGTAAACCTTTCCGTGTGGATGCCAATGCGGCGTGGACGCCGGAAAAAACTTTGCGAATGGCGGAAATGATGAAGGATTTGAATGTGGAATTTATCGAACAACCTTTGCCTGCGGATGCCTACGCGGATATGCGGCGTATCAAGGACAAACTGCCGTTGCCGGTCATTGCCGACGAATCCTGCCGGACGGAAGCGGATTTGGAAAAATGTTTCGACGCATTTCACGGTATCAATGTCAAACTCACCAAAGCGGGCGGTCTGACACCGGGCAAGAAAATGCTGGAAGCAGCGTTGAAAAGCCGGAAAATCACGATGATCGGATGTATGACCGAATCGTCGGTGGGAATTTCCGCGGCGGCGCAATTGTTGCCCTTGACGCGCTATGCCGATTTGGACGGACCGTTGTTGATTACCAATGATCCGGCCGAAGGTGTTCGTGTTACGGATTCGGGATATGTTTTTCCCGACGAGCCGGGAACGGGTGTGCGTTTGAAGGCGGATTTATAACCGGTCTTTCCAAGGAATACGGAGCAACACCAACAGCAGTGCCAAGCCGTAAAAAAGGATAATCGACATATATTTTTTCTTCCGGTCGATTTGATAAAACATCCGCCGGAATCCGTATAAAACCAGTAGCAATCCGATGATGCCCATTGCCGGGTGTTCCACGGCGGCCAAACGGCTGTGGGCGTTTTTCATCACGGACGTAAACGATCCGTTGCGTAAAGCGTGAAAATAATCGGAATACAGAAAATTGATGATACCGAGGACAACCTGGACGGCAAAGAAAATCAATCCCAGAAGTGCCAGCCGGAATTCCGTTTGCAAGCGGTATTTACGGCCCGAAAAGAGACTGTACGAATGCTGTACGATGACAAAAATCAATGCGAAAAGCGTAAAATATGCCCAGGAAGCGTGAAGGAATTTGATCATTGTTTTCGGAAATTAATAATCGCCGTCGGCTTGTTGGCCGTCGATAATTTTTTTGGCCGAAGAAGTTCCCAGCCGTTTGACGCCGAGTTTGATCATTTTGACGGCATCTTCGTAGGAGCGGATTCCGCCGGCGGCTTTGACGGGAAGCGGATCGGCGTTTTCGAGCATAATTTTTACGGCGTGTTCGGTAGCGCCGGAAGGTTTGCCGTCCGTGGTTTTATAGAATCCCGTGGAAGATTTGACAAAGACTTTCGACGCTGCCGAAGGTCCCAAGGTTTGCAATACCGTATCGCGGATCAGTGCACTCAATCCGGCGATTTGTTCGTCGGTCAAAGCGGCCGTTTCGATAATCCATTTGACGATTTTGCCGTTTTTGAGCCCCAACAGACTGCCTTCGAAAATTTCCTTTTTGACGGCATTAATATCGCCTTTTTTGTAGGCTTCGTAATCGACCACAAAATCGAGTTCGTCCGCGCCGTCTTCAATGGCCTTACGGGCTTCGGCGAGTTTTTGAGCCAAGGGATAGGTGCCTTCGGGGAAACCGATTACCGTTCCCACCTTAACTCCTGATCCGGCTTCATCAATCATTTTACGGGCCAAACGAACGTATTCGGGCCTGATCATCACGAGATAAAAACCGTTTTCGACGGCTTCGCGAACGAGGTCTTCCACTTTTTTTCGCGTTTCTTCTTCACTGATGCCGGCCTGTTCCGGTGTTTTCAGATAGGTGCTGTCGAGATATTTTCTCAAATCCATAGTTATCTTGCTTGTTTTTTGAAGGCTTTTTTATTGAAAATTATCAAAATCAATACGCCGACGGTGATGGCGCTGTCGGCAATATTGAAAATGGCGTCGAAAAAAGTATAGGTATGCCCCCCGAAATAAGGTATCCAGGAAGGCACGTGAAAACGGAAGAGGGGAAAGTAGAGCATATCCACCACCTTTCCGTGAAAAAAAGGCGCATAACCGCCGCCGGGAGGGAAAAGTTGTGCGGGTTTGTGGAAACTTTCGCTGAAAATCCGTCCGTAAAATACCGAATCGATGATATTGCCCAGCGCTCCGGCCAAAATCAGGCTGAGTGCCAAAGCCAAAACGTTGTTTTTATTTTTGATGGCTATGCGTAGGGCGTAGAAAATGCCTATGACCGCAATGATGCGGAAAATGGTCAGGAAAAGTTTGCCGGTATCGTGTCCGAATTTCAATCCGAAAGCCATCCCTTCGTTTTCCACGAAAAGAATACGAAACCACGAGGTAATCACACGGGTTTCACCGATGTAAAAATGGGTTTTAATCCAAATTTTGACCGCTTGATCTACGATCAAAACGGCCAAAATCAGTGCCGTTGCCTTTTTCCAATTCATCAATCAGCTTCGGTTTTTCTTGGCTTCGATACTCAACGTGGCGTGCGGCACGGCGCGCAGACGTTCCTTGCTGATCAACTTGCCGGTTTTTCGGCAAATGCCGTAGGTTTTGTTGTCGATACGCACGAGGGCCCGTTTCAAATCGTTTTTGAATTTTTCGAGCCGGGTGATCAGGCGCAAGGTGTTGTCGTGTTGATAGGCATAGGCACTGTCTTCGAACGAAAGGATTTTGGTCTGATTGATATCGTTCGAATCCATTAATTTGCGCAGAACTTCCAAGTCTTTTTCCGTTCGTTCGAGTTTATCCAAAATAATTTGGCGAAATTCTTCCAATTCTTCGTCGGAATAGCGTGTTTTTTTGTTTTCTTGGTTCATAGCTTTTAGATTTTTTGAATTTTAGCGGCAATTTCCTTGCCTTCGATATCGATTTTCTCGTCGCCACCGGCCTTTCCGGAGTCGAAAATAATTTCTTCGGCCAGCGTTTCCTGCCGGATATAATCCCCGAGATAGCGGGTAACTTCTTCGAGATCGGGATTGTTTTCCAGATAAACACGTATGCGGTCGGTAACGTCCAAATCTTTGTTTTTCCGCAGATTTTGAATGCGGTTGACCAATTCCCGGGCCAGCCCTTCGCGCCGGAGTTCCGGGGTTATCGTCATATCGAGCGCCACGGTGATATTACCTTCCGCGGCGATTTTCCAGCCTTTGATTTCCTTGGCGGCAATGATCACTTCGTCGGGCAGAAGTGTCAGGGTTCTGCCGTCGGGAAGACGGAGGTCGATATTTTCGCCTTTTTCGAGACGGGCGATTTGTTCTTGGCTCAATCCTGCAACGGCTCCCGCAACGAGTTTCATATCCTTACCGTATTTGGGTCCCAATTTTTTGAAATCGGGTTTGACGGTTTTGACCAATACTTTCGAATCTTCGCCGAGAATTTCCATTTCCTTGACATTGATTTCCGATAAGACCAAATCGCGGATACTTTCCAAATCCGCGCGGTCTTGTTCCGTCAAGGCGGGGACCATTATTTTTTGCAAGGGTTGGCGGACTTTGATTTTTTCTTTTTTACGGATCGACAGGGCCAGGGAAGATATTTTTTGGGCCTTGCGCATTTTTCTTTCCAAATCGGTGTCAATCAAACTGTTGTCGGGTGCCGGAAAACCGGTCAAATGCACCGATTCGGCTTTTTCTTTGCCCGTAACTTCATTCAAATCCTTCCACAGGCGATCGGCATAGAAGGGTGCCAGCGGGGCTATCAATTCGGCAACGGTTTTCAGTACCGTATATAGCGTTTGGTAGGCGGAGATTTTATCCCGGGCATAATCGCCTTTCCAGAAACGGCGGCGACTCAGGCGCACATACCAGTTGCTCAGATCGTCGATAACAAAACGTTGAATTTCCTTGGCGGCCTTGGTGGGTTCGTAATCTTCGAGGTAATCGGTTACTTTTTTCACCAAGGAATTGAGGCCCGAGAGAATCCAGCGATCCAATTCGGGGCGGTCGGCATAAGGGATATCTTCTTCGGCATAGGTGAAACCGTCCACATTGGCATAGAGCGCAAAGAAGGCGTAGGTATTATAGAGGGTGCCGAAAAATTTGCGCAGGACTTCTTCCACCACTTTGAAATCGAAACGGAGATTGTCCCACGGGTTGCTGTTCCAAATCATATACCAACGAATGGTATCGGGGCCGTATTTTTCCAATGCTTCGAAAGGATCGACCGTATTGCCCAAGCGTTTGGACATTTTTTGGCCTTTGGCGTCCAGCACCAACCCGTTGGATATGACGGTTTTGTAGGCCACCGAATCGAAAACCATCGTGGCAATGGCGTGAAGCGTGTAGAACCAACCGCGCGTTTGATCGACACCTTCGGCAATAAAATCGGCCGGATAGAATAATTTTTTATCGATCAGTTCTTTGTTCTCGAAAGGGTAATGCCATTGGGCATAGGGCATCGAACCGGAATCGAACCAGACGTCAATCAAATCGGGTTCGCGGTACATCGGTTTGCCGCTATCGGATACCAATACGATTTTATCGACAATATGTTTGTGCAAATCGATTTTGGCGTAATTTTCTTCGCTCATATCGCCCGGAACGAAACCTTCGAACGGATTTTCCTTCATAAAACCGGCTTCGATTGCGCGTTGAATTTCATCGACGAGTTCTTCGACCGAGCCGATAACTTTTTCTTCCTTGCCGTCTTCGGTGCGCCATACGGGTAGGGGAATGCCCCAATATCGCGAGCGCGAGAGGTTCCAGTCTTTGGCTTCGGCGAGCCAATTGGCAAAACGGCCTTCACCGGTGGCGGCGGGTTTCCATTTGATTTGTTTGTTGAGTTCGACCATCCGTTCGCGGACTTCGGGAATTTTGATAAACCACGAATCAAGCGGGTAGTAGAGGATAGGTTTGTCGGTGCGCCAGCAATGCGGGTAACTGTGTTTGTGTTTCCCGGCTTTGAAGGCTTTGTTTTCTTTTTTCAGGTCGATAATGATTTCCACGTTGACGGGCACTTCGGGTTTTTTGTCGCCCGGCATATAATATTCGTCGCGGACATATTTACCGGCGTATTTGCCCGTTTCGGGGCGGAAGCGTCCTTGCAAATCCACCAAGGGGACGGGATTACCGTTTTCGTCGAGGACGAGCATCGGCGGAATGTCATATTTTTCGGCGGCTTTGGCGTCGTCTTGACCGAAAGTGGGTGCGATATGGACAATACCCGTACCGCTTTCGGTGGTAACGAAGGAAGCGCCGATCACGCGGAAAGCCTTTCCGGCATCGCGATAGGGCAGGGCCAACGGCATCAGTTGTTCGTAGCGGCTTTCGATAATGTCTTTGCCTTTGAAACGGGCCAAAACGAGGTAAGGGATTTTTTTGGCGCCGGGTTCGTATTCCGTTAAAGCTTTTTCGGTTTCCACTTCGTAGAAGTGCCCTGCATCGAAAATTTGCGGCAGCAGGTCGGCTGCCAGGATAACGGCTTGGTGTTTGTAGGTATAGGGATTGAAAGTTTCCACCAGGACGTAATCTATTTTTTCACCGACGGCCAAAGCCGTGTTGGAAGGAAGCGTCCAAGGCGTGGTGGTCCAAGCCAGGAAGTAGATATCGCCGTCGAATTTTTGCAATTCGGCGGGCAGGGTTTCCTTAACGGCTTTGAACTGGGCGACCACGGTGTTGTCGGAGATATCGCGGTAGCAACCGGGGAGGTTCAATTCGTGTGTGCTGAGTCCCGTTCCGGCTTTGGGCGAATAAGGCTGAATGGTATAACCTTTGTAGAGCAGGCCTTTGTTGTAGATTTGTTTGAGCAACCACCAGACGCTTTCCATATATTTGGGCTTGTAGGTGATATAAGGGTCGTCCAAATCCACCCAATAGCCCATCAGTTTGGTCAGTTCGGTCCATTCGCCGGTGTAGCGCATCACGCTTTTGCGGCAAGCGTCGTTGTATTCTTCCACCGAAATTTTTTTGCCGATATCTTCCTTGGTGATGCCCAATTCTTTTTCCACGCCGAGTTCGACGGGTAATCCGTGCGTATCCCAGCCGGCTTTACGCGGCACCCGATAGCCCCGCATCGTTTTGTAGCGGTTGATCATATCCTTTACCGTTCGTCCCAAAACGTGGTGAATGCCCGGTTTTCCGTTGGCGGAAGGCGGACCTTCGTAGAAAACAAAGGTGTTGTTTTCCGGGCGGGTTTCGATACTTTTTTTGAATATATCCTTATCTTCCCAGAATGCGGCAATTTCGCGGGCAATGCCTGTTAAATCCAAACGTTTGTAGGTTCTGAACGGCTTTTTCATCAATGAAAATTCTTAAATCAGGCAAAAATACGAAATAATCCCGATTAAACGGTTTTGGTGGTTTGGTTTCACTGGATAATATGGCAAAAGTTAAAAAATAGGGGATAAACGAAAACG
>CAYUQW010000029.1:0-11805 GCA_964446985.1 uncultured Flavobacteriaceae bacterium | reverse complement strand
TGTAATAAAAGTTTCGATAATTTTCAGTAAAAACCCGGCATTTCAGTATATACCAAAAATATTTTACCTTTGTCGGGTAAATTTTCGTTTTATGAACGACATTTTTGACAAGATAAAGGAGAAAGGACCGCTTACGCAGTTCAGAGAAATCGGTGAAGGATATTTTATGTTCCCTAAATTGGAAGGAGAACTCGGACCACGGATGAAATTCCAAGGGAAGGAAATGATAATGTGGAGTATTAATGATTATTTGGGCTTGGGAAACCACCCGGAAATACGCAAAGCGGATGCCGAAGCGGCTGCCAAATGGGGTTTGGCCTATCCGATGGGATCACGTCCCATGTCGGGACATACCGATATGCACGAACAACTGGAACGCGAATTGGCCGAATTTTCCGGTAAAGAAGCGGCTTATTTGTTGAATTTCGGATACCAGGGAAATTTATCGATTATAGATGCTTTGGTCAATAAAAACGATGTCATCGTATATGATATGGATTCCCACGCCAGCATTATCGACGGTGTGCGTTTGCATCAGGGAAAACGTTTTACTTTCCGGCATAACGATATCGAAAGCTTCGAAAAAAATCTTCAACGGGCACAAAAAATCACCGAAAAAACCGGCGGCGGAATCCTTGTCATTACCGAAGGCGTTTTCGGGATGCGCGGCGAACAGGGAATTCTGAAAGAAATCGTGGCCCTCAAAAAGAAATACCCTTTCCGTATTTATATCGACGATGCGCACGGCTTCGGCACCATGGGACCCGGCGGTCGCGGAACGCATTTCGAACAAGATGTCGTGGATGAAATCGACGTGTATTTCTCGACCTTCGCCAAATCTATGGCCAGCATAGGCGGTTTCGTATCCGGTGATTACGATGTTATCAAATACCTGCAATACAATATGCGTTCACAGGTTTACGCCAAATCGATGCCGATGCCGTTGGTGGAAGGCGCCCTGAAACGTCTGGATATGATCCGCAGCAATCCGGGTTTGAAAGACAAACTTTGGGATGTGGCTTTGCGCCTGCAAAAAGGTTTGACCGAAGCCGGTTTCGACATAGGTAAAACCGATACGGCCATTACGCCCGTCTATCTGCACGTGGAACCCATCGAGGCAGGTATGCTTGTTCGTGACCTCCGGGACAATCATCGTATTTTTACATCCATCGTGATTTATCCCGTAATTCCCAAAGGCATGATCATCCTTCGCCTCATCCCGACCACGCGCCATACGCAAGCCGAAATCGACGAAACCATCGAAGCTTTCAAAGCTATCCGTGAAAAACAGGAAGCAGGCGTTTACAAAGAATTGGCCAAGGATATCAAATTATAATTCCTTCGCTCCGTTTTTTCGCTGCTGCAACAGGCTTTCCTCGTGAATGGCCGCGTAGACGCTTTTGATAAATTCTTCACTCAATCCGTTTTGAGCGGCAAAAGTCACCGCCCGTTCCACAACGGCTTTCCACCTGCCGGGTTGTAGCAATGATATATTTTGTTGCTTCTTTATTTCCCCTATTTCTCTGACAACCTTCATACGGTCGGCAAGCAATTCCAAAATTTGCTCGTCAATAATATCGATATGCCGGCGAAAAGCTTCAATATTCTTTTTGAAAGCCTCTTCTTCCGCTTGTTTTTTCCGGACCGTCAGACGGTGAATAATTTGATGCAAGGTCCCGGGCGTTACTTGTTGTTTGGCATCACTCCAAGCCCCGTCGGGATTGATATGGCTCTCGATCATCACGCCGTCATACTGCAAGTCCAAAGCCATTTGGGCAATATCGTAAATGCAGTCCCTGCGTCCGCATATATGCGAAGGATCAATGATCATAGGTATGGATGGAAATTGTTGCCGGAATTGGATGGGAATTTGCCATTTGGGTTTGTTACGGTAAGGACTTTTGTTATACACCGAAAATCCGCGATGAATGACCCCAAGGTTTTTAATGCCCGCCCGCGCAATCCGTTCTACGGCACCTATCCACAGGGCTAAATCGGGATTAACGGGATTTTTTATCATGACAATAACGTCTTTCACACCACGAAGGGCTTCGGCCAATTCCTGAACGGCAAACGGATTGGCGGATGTGCGCGCCCCTATCCACAGCATACGGATACCGTATTGCAAAGCTTTTTCCAAATGTTTGGGCGTAGCCACTTCGATAAAAGGTTCCAATCCGGTTTCGGCCTTCACACGTTGCAGCCACGGTAATGCCGCCTCACCGACGCCTTCGAAATTACCCGGTTTTGTGCGCGGTTTCCATACGCCCGCCCGGAAAACCGTTACACGGCCTCCCGTCAATGCATGTGCCGTGGCCAATACCTGTTCTTCGGTTTCGGCACTGCAAGGACCGGCAATGGTCAGCGGATGTCCCAATTGCATGGCTTCCAACCACGCACCGAATTGTTTATCGTTTGCCATGTTTTTGATGTATATCGTCTATAATTCCCTCAATTCGATTGATATCCTTTAAGAGTTCAAAAATAGTTTTTTTATCTTCATTCTCCAATAAACGGATGAAAACATCCAGATTTTCCCGGTATTTTTTCAAAACCGGCAGAATTGCATCTTTGTTTTCCGTAAAAATAGGCGTCCAGGTTTCCGGCGAACTCTTGGCCAAACGTACGGTGGAAGCGAAACCGCTGCCGGCCATCAAAAAAATGTTTTTTTCACTCGGTTCCGTTTCCAAGACCGTCTTACCGAGCATAAATGCGCTGATATGCGACAAATGCGATACGTAAGCAATATGACGGTCGTGCTCGTCCGACGGCATAAAATGGACCTCCATGGCCAAATCCCGGTGAATTTCCGTCACTTGTTCCAACAAATCCGGGCGCGAATCTTCCGGGTCGGTAATGATATTGATTTTTCCTTTAAACAAATCCGGCAGAGCCGCCGACGGTCCGGAATATTCGGTTCCTGCAATGGGATGCGACAAAACAAAACGGTCTCGCCCGGGATGATCCGCCAGTTTCCGGGCCAAAACGGATTTGATCGAGCCGGTGTCCGCCACCCAACAATTATCGTTCGTTTTATCCAAAACCTGCCGGGCCAACGAAGGCAAAACATCCACCGGCACGGCCAAAATAACCCCGTCCAAGGAAGACCAAACCGGTTCGCTCAAAATATCATCGGCCAAACCGAGTTCCAAGGCCAAACTTTGATGTTCCGGATCGGCATCATAACCGAAAATGCGGTATTTTCCCGTTTGACGTAACGCCAGTCCGTAAGAACCGCCGATTAATCCCAAGCCGACAATACCGATATTCTTCATTCGGACAAACGTTTGATGGCTTCGTCGTAAATTTCCTCGGGAACCGTCAGGGAAATGCGCACGTAATTGTCCCAACGCTTACCGAAAATACTTCCCGGAGCAATAAAAATCCTGTACCGATAGAACAACTCGTCGGCCAGGCCTTCACCGGAAACACCTTCGGGCAATTTAACCCAGCAAAACATACCGCCGCCTTTGTCATTACAGGTTCCGCCGAACAGCGAAATCAATTCCTTGACCTTTTTCTTGCGGCGGGCATATATCCCGTTCAAACGTTCGAACCATTGATCGGACAAAGCCAATGCGGTTTCGGCCGCTTTCTGTAATGGATAAAAAATGCCGCTTTCGGTATTGCTTTGCACTTTGGCGATTTGTCGTATAATATCGGGATGCCCGGCCACCCAACCCAAACGCCAGCCGGCCATATTGAAATTCTTGCTCATCGATTGAAATTCCACCACGGGCGCATCTCCCGCGAAACGCAAGACACTTTCGGGCTGGGCGGTTATCAGCGAATAGGGATTGTCAAAAGCCAACAAAATATTTTTGTTTTTCAGAAACGCCAAGGTTTCTCTCAAAAATTCGGGAGACGCCGGTTCGCCCGTGGGCATATTGGTATAATTCAACCAAATCATTTTGGCATCTTCAACGGCTTTCTCATAGCGTTCCCAATCGGGTTTCCATCCGTCGGTTTCCAGCAAAAACGGTACGGGTTCGCCGCCGGCCAACCGGGTTACCGATCCGTAGGCCATATACCCGGGTTCGGGAACCAACACGCGATCGCCCTCGTCCAAATAGGCCAACGAAAGCCACATAATCCCCGATTTCGAGCCCATCAAGGGCAAAATCTGCGTTGCCGGATCCAAATCCACACCGAAACGCTTCCTGTAAAATCCGGCAATGGCTTCCTTGAAAGAAGGCAAACCGCCGTAAGGCTGATAGCGATGTGCCCCCGCATCGTACAGATGCTTTTTCAAACTGTCGATCACTTCTTCCGGCGGCGGAATATCGGGATTTCCGATGGCCATAGACAAAAAATGTCCGCCGTCTTTTTCCAAACGGGCTATTTCGTCACGTTTCCGGGCGAAATAATAATCGCGAATGTGCGAAAGTCTTTGAGCGGGTTTCATATAATTCCGTTTTGATAGGCACCAAGTAACCGGGATTCCGGATAGCGCCCGGTGATTTCATTCCAAATAACAGGCATCAAGGACGCATCTTCATACAAAGCATCGATAAAAAAAGCATATTCCCACGGCCGGTCTCCCAATGGAACCGATTGGATTTTGGTCATATTCAAATCGTAATCCTGCAAAAAACTTAAAAACGCAAACAAACTGCCTTTCCGGTGCGGCAAAACAACCTTCATCGATATTTTGTTGTTGCCTTCGAAAGATATCTCCTTTGCCGGCTCCACCACGACAAAACGGGTGGTGTTGGTAGGGTGATCCTGGATATCCGAGGCTAAAATTTCCAATCCGTACAAGTCCGCCGCAATCGCAGGAGCAATCGCCGCCGCCTTATGTTTTTTCAATAGCGCAATATCTTTGGCCGCCTCTGCGGTATCCTCGTATTCAACACGACGTAACGCAGGATATTTTCTGAAAAATCCCCGGCACTGCAACAAAGCCATCGAATGACTCCAAACCTCTTGCAACGAATCCAAAGTTGTACCCGGCAATGCCATCAAACTGTGCGAAACGGGAATATAAATTTCACCCGTAATAACCAAACCGTTTTCGTCTATCAAAATATAATTGGGTAAAATCGATCCGGCCAAGGAATTTTCTATGGCCATAACGCCCTTATCCGCCTCACCCGAAGTCAATTTTTCCGGAATCTCCGAGAAATACCGGCAAGCAACTATCCCGTGCGACCGGCCGAAATATTTTTCCGCCGCCCAATCGTGAAACGAACCCTTAATCCCCTGAATGGCAACCTTCAAAATCGATATATTTTTTAAAAAAACAAAAATGAGCATATTTTATTAAAGTATAAAATTTTTATCGGGGCAGTCAATTCGTATTTCTTATATCGGCAAATTACCTTATCTTTATTTTTCAATTGAAAATACCTAATTATGAGCAGTATTTTTACCAAAATCATCAATCGTGAAATTCCCGCATACATCGTAGCGGAAGACGAGAACCACATTGCATTTCTCGATATCTTCCCCGTGGCAAAAGGGCATACGCTCGTCGTACCGAAAAAAGAAACGGACAAACTGTTCGATCTGACGGAAGAAGAATATCTGCAATTGATGCAATTCGCCCGGAAAGTGGCCAAAGCCATGGAGAAAAGCTTTGACGTCAACCGGATAGGTATGGCCGTCATCGGACTGGAAGTGCCGCACGTACACGTACACCTGGTGCCTATCAACCGGATGTCGGATATGGATTTTACCAAAAAATTATCTCTCCCCGAAGAAGAATTCAAAGAAATTCAAGCCAAAATCAAGGATAATTTCAATAAGATTTACGGATAAACTTTTCATTCGCTTTCAAAATTATTATGCTTGCATAGTATTTTTATTTTTCGTAACTTTACCTGACAAAAATTCAATCGTATGAAGATATTATTGATGTTAAGTGTTGTCCCCGATACGACTTCCAAAATCAATTTTACGGCCGACAACACGAAATTCGATACAACGGGGATTCAATGGGTTATCAATCCCCACGACGAATTCAGCCTCACCAAAGCGATGCAAATCAAAGAAAAAACCGGGGCGGAACTCCACGTGGTCCACGTAGGACCGAAAATCAACGAATCCGTTATCCGGAAAACCTTGGCCATAGGCGCCGATCGTGCCTACCGTATCGATGCGGAACCCACCGACAGTTTTTATACGGCTTTCCAACTGGCCGCTTTTCTGAAAGACAAAGACTACGACCTGATTTTCGCCGGCCGCGAGTCCATCGACTATAACGGCAATATGGTTCCCGGTTTGGTCGCGGGACTGACGGGCATGCGTTTCGTCAACGCCGTTATCGGTTTGGACCTCGACGGTGAAAAAGCCACGGTTTCGCGTGAAATCGAAGGCGGTAAGGAAGTCCTGGAAACGACGCTGCCGGTTATTCTGGCCGGACAGAAAGGCCTGGTCAAGGAAGAAGAATTGCGCATTCCCAATATGCGCGGCATTATGATGGCACGAAAAAAACCTTTGGAAGTGATTGCGCCTGTCGAAGCGGAAACGCTTACCGAATATGTCAAATTCGAAAAACCGCCGCAAAAAAGTGCGGTCAAATTGGTGGACAAAGATCATCTGGAAGAATTGATCGATCTGTTGCATAACGAAGCAAAAGTTATCTAAACCCGAAAAACCGAAAATTATGTCGATACTCATATTTGCCGAAAACAATAACGGAAAAGTCAATAAAACCGCCAAGGAGTTGGCTTCCTATGCCGCCGAATTGGCCAACCGCACCGGCGACCAAACGGTGGCCGTCGGTTTCAACCTCGAAGATCCCGAAACGCTTTATCAATACGGCATCCGCAAGGTTCTGAACATCACCGACGAAACCTACAAAACCTTCAACGCAAAGGCTTATGCCGAAGCCGTTGCCGAAGCGGCGGAAAAGGAGAATGCCTCCGTTCTGCTCGTGGGTTCGTCAAACGATGCCGCCTATATGGCCCCGTTGATTGCCGCCGCACAAAAAGCGGCTTACGTTACGCAAGTTATTTCCGAACCTTTGCAAACGGATCCTTTCACCGTCAAACGCAAAGCCTTTTCCAACAAAGCCATTGCCGAAGTGGTATTGAAGTCGGAGAAAAAAATTCTCGGTATTGCCAAAAATTCCTACGGCATCAAAGAAAATCCCGTGGAAGGTCAAACCGAAGTATTTACTCCGCAGGTCGATAAAAACGCTTACGAAGAAATCAAATCGGTCAAAGTGGAAAAAGCCACCGGCAAAGTTTCCCTGTCCGATGCCGAAATCATCGTCTCCGGCGGTCGCGGTCTGAAAGGTCCCGAAAACTGGGGAATGATCGAAGAACTGGCCGATCTGTTGGGCGCCGCAACTGCTTGCTCCAAGCCCGTGGCCGATATGGGATGGCGTCCGCATACCGAACATGTGGGGCAAACCGGGAAACAAGTGGCACCGAACCTGTATATCGCCATTGGCATTTCCGGCGCCATTCAACATCTCGCCGGCGTCAATTCTTCCAAAAACATCCTGGTTATCAACATAGACCCGGAAGCGCCTTTCTTCAAAGCCGCCGATTACGGCGTCGTCGGAGACGCTTTCGAAGTGGTGCCCAAGTTGATTGAAAAAATCAAGGAATTCAAGGCACAACATTAATTTGCTTTCACATTACGGTTTTTTTTGTAATTTTATGACCCGGAAAGGCTTGTATGTCAAGTCGTGAACATACAAGCCTTTTTGATAAACATTCTTGCTTATGGAATTAATTCCGTTGATTGTGGACAAATTGGACAATACCCATACGGGCAGCAACGCTTTTTTGTTACTACTCAAAGAAAAAAACGCCGAAAATCCGCGACATATTCCCATCGTTATCGGCCCTTCCGAAGCCCAGGCCATTGTAATCGGTCTGGAAAAAAAAGTAACGCCGCCCCGCCCGCTTACCCACGATTTGTTCGCCACGGTTATCAAATATTTCGGTTTTCGTGTCAATAAAGTTATTATCAACAAACTGCACGAAGGCATCTTTTATGCTTTGCTCGTCTTGGAGAAAGAAGGCAAAACCTACGAATTCGATTCCCGCACCTCCGACGCCGTGGCAATGGCCGTTCGCTTCGATGCACCGATTTATACCGTTCCCGAAGTCCTGAACGAAGCCGGCGTAAACCTGCAAGAACAGCAGCGGATGCGGGAAACCGGACACGAAGAAATCGAAGAACAAATCAAAGATATTTTGGATGAACTGATCGAAGGCGAAATGGAAATCAATGCCGGCATCGAATCCGAAGACATCGAGGAATTGTTGCGCGGCTTGTCCCGTTTTATCAAAAAAACCCTGGGAATTTCCGAAATAAGGATGCCCGAAAGAAAAGATCTGGACCAATTACTCCAAAAAGCCATCGAAGAAGAAGATTATGAAACGGCGGCAAAAATTCGCGATTTGATCAAGAAATTCGAAGAAAAAGAAAAAAAATCCGGAAACGATGAGCCGGAAAACAAGGATACCGATTAATTAAAATTTTGTTCTATGAACACTACATTGAATCCAGCAAAAAAATCGTCGAATTCCCTCTTTTTCCTGTTGATATTACTAAACTTCTTTGAATTTTTTGTTTTCGGCGCCTGGCTTTTGTCTTTCGGCAAATATATGGGAGCCACTCTCCATTTTTCAGGGAAAGAAATCGGGACTGTTTTTATGACTCTCGGATTTGCCTCGCTGTTTATGCCGGGCGTGATGGGCGTCATTGCCGATAAATGGTTCAGTCCCAATAAGGTTTTTGCCTTTTCACATATCATCGGGGCTTTGTTGTTGGTCGGAATGGCCCGGCAAACCGGATTCGTGCCGCTGTTCATTTTTACCTTATTATATTTATCGTTCTATATGCCGACCATTGCCTTGGACAATACCATTTCCTACTGCTTGCTGTCCAAAAACGGTTTTGATGTGGTCAAATATTTTCCGCCCATACGCGTTTTCGGCACCATAGGTTTTATCATCGCCACTTGGGTTACGGATTTGAACGGATGGGGAATATCCAATCGACAATTTTATTTTGCCGCCGCCGTTTCCCTGCTCTTGGGATTGTTCACCTTTGCCTTGCCGGATTGTCCGCCGGCTAAAGACACCCGAAAAACTTTGGCCCAATCCCTTGGTTTGGATGCCCTCAAATTATTCAAAAACAAACGGATGGCCATATTCTTTATATTCTCGATGCTCCTTGGCGCCGCCCTTCAAATTACCAATATGTGGGGCGAAGCTTTTTTGCACGAACTGGGAAAAATCAAAGAATATGCCGACACTTTTATTGTCCGCAATAACGGTCTGGTAATGTCGCTTTCACAAATATCCGAGACCCTTTTCATCATAACCATTCCATTTTTCCTGAAAAAATTCGGTATAAAAAAAGTGATGCTGATGAGTATGCTCGCCTGGTTTTTCCGCTTCGGCCTTTTTTCCGTGGGCTCACCCGTCGGTATCGGAGCGGTGGCCATTATTTTGTCGATGATTGTTTACGGAATGGCCTTCGATTTCTTTAATATTTCCGGTTCGTTATTTGTCGAAAAAGAAGTCAGCCCCGACATCCGGGCTTCGGCACAAGGCTTGTTTATGATAATGACCAACGGTTTGGGCGCTATCATAGGCGCGTATGGAAGCGGTTATATCATTGATATGTTTACCCGGAACGGACATACGGACTGGCGAACGGTATGGGCCTTATTTGCCTTTTATGCCTTGGCCATTGCCGTTTTATTTGCCTTGGCTTTCAAAGAAAACCGTAAATCCGGAGGACAAGAGGAAAAGGACTCATATTCCGACGTTGTTATTCAGCATTAAAAAAACCGGCAATGAAAGCCTACCTCGACCTGATGCGTACCGTTTTGGAAAAAGGTGTCGATAAATCCGACAGAACCGGGACGGGAACGCGGAGTTTATTCGGCTATCAAATGCGCATCGATTTGTCGGAAGGTTTTCCGTTATTGACCACCAAAAAAGTGCATTTACGGTCGGTAATTCACGAATTGCTTTGGTTTTTGAAAGGGGAGACCAATATCCGTTACCTGAAAGAAAACAAAGTGCGCATCTGGGATCCTTGGGCCGATGAAAACGGTGATTTGGGACCCGTTTACGGCGCCCAATGGCGCAACTGGAACAACAGCGGTATCGATCAAATCAAAAATCTTGTGGAAACCATCCGCAAAAACCCCGACAGCCGCCGTATGCTGGTAACGGCTTGGAATCCCGAAGTCATGCCCGATTCGTCCAAATCCCACCCCGAAAACATAGCCGCAGGGAAAGCCGTCCTGCCTCCTTGCCACGCCTTCTGGCAAGTGTATGTGGCCAACGGCAAACTCTCCTTGCAATTGTACCAGCGCAGTGCCGACGTTTTCATCGGCGTACCTTTCAACATCGCCTCTTATGCGCTGCTTACGATGATGCTGGCCCAAGTTACAGGCTACGAAGCCGGCGAGTTTATCCATACGTTCGGCGACGTGCATATCTACAAAAATCATTTCGAACAGGTTAAATTGCAGTTGTCGCGCGAACCGCGTCCGCTACCGCAAATGCATATCAATCCCGACGTCAAATGTATTTTTGATTTCACTTATGAAGATTTCCGCCTCGAAGGTTACGACCCGCATCCGCCCATCAAAGCGCCGGTTGCCGTATGAAAAAAATCCCGCTGTATCTCATTGCCGCTTTGGGCAGGAACAGGGAAATCGGAAAAAACAACCGGTTAATTTGGCATATCGGTGAGGATTTGAAGCGTTTCAAAAAGCTGACTACCGGCAATACCCTTATTATGGGACGCAAAACCTTCGAATCCATCGGCAAAGCCCTTCCCGGCAGGGTAAATATTGTCTTAAGCTCGCGCCCCGAACCGCTTGATGACGCCATCTGGCAGGTCGATTCGCCAGAGAAAGCCCTGGAATTGGCCGAATGTATCGGGAAGCCGGTATTCGTTATCGGCGGCGCAAGCATTTATGCCCGTTTTATGCCTTTGGCAACGGCTATGTATTTAACAATGATAGACGAAACCGACCCGGAAGCCGATACGTTTTTTCCCGAAATCAACGCATCCGAGTGGGAAAAAACAGAGGAATCCCCTTGGTACACCGACACGAAAACCGGCATAAGATACCGCTTTCTGCTACTGAAAAGAAAAAAATTCCGGGAAGATTGAAGTTTTAAAAAAAATCTCTATTTTTGCAACCGACTTTTTGGCCCGGTCGTCTAACGGCTAGGACGCAGGATTTTCATTCCTGTAATCGGGGTTCGATTCCCCGTCGGGCTGCAAAATTTCATTGACATTATAAAAAATAATTGGCCCGGTCGTCTAACGGCTAGGACGCAGGATTTTCATTCCTGTAATCGGGGTTCGATTCCCCGTCGGGCTGCAAAAACAGAAAATAAGATTATGGCACATCACAAATCAGCATTAAAACGCATCAGGCAAAACCGAAAACGCCGTTTGCACAACCGTTTCTACCACAAAATGACGCGAACCTATATCAAAAAGTTACGCAACACGGAAGATTACGATCGCGCCGTAAAATTGATGCCGCAAGTTGTTTCCCTGATTGATAAATTGGCCAAGCGCGGAATAATCCATAAAAACAAAGCCGCCAATTTGAAGTCCAAATTGATGAAGCACGTCCACAAACTCTCCGTCAAATAAGATTTGGCAGGATAATTGCTTGTCATTTGCTCGGATAAATTCTGATTTTATGAAAAAATTACTCGGTTTTGCATTATTATTGATGTTTGCATTCAAATTGCAAGCACAACAAACGGTTGAATACGGCGGACTCACGTGGTACACCGATTACAATCAGGCAAAAGCGGTTGCCAAGCAGGAAAACAAGCCTATCGTTATTCTTTTCAC
>CAYUQW010000028.1:0-11879 GCA_964446985.1 uncultured Flavobacteriaceae bacterium | reverse complement strand
GGAAATGCGAATGTTATCAGTTCCAATTGGATTGCACCTAACTGGACACATACTACATATTATAGCAAGGATGCTTATAAATATGAATGGACGGTTAATGAATTAACACAATCGGTATATGATAATGGAGTAGTATTGGTTTATTGGAAAAACTCTCAAAACCGTGTTTGGCCGCTTCCTTATTATGATAATTATTGGAACTTTGGTGCCGAATTTTTCTATGAAGTAGGAAAAATTACAATTGTAACTTTCAACTTGGATGGTTCTACGACATCAGCTTGGGGTTCCTTTAATAAATTCCGCTATGTTTTGATACCGCAAGGTACTTCTTCGCGACCGGCTTCCGTTGAAAGCTTGCGTGAAGAGTTGGCCAAACACGGCGTGGATATTGCCAATTACTATGATGTATGCGCCTACTACGGCATTAATCCATAACCCTAAGAACAAGCAGGAAGGTTCTTTTAACTCAGGGGAAAGGCTGTCCGGGCAGGGGCAGCCTTTTTTATGTCCGTTCACGGAACGGACATAAAAAGAAAGCCCGCCGGAGGCGGGCTTTCTTTCACTATTCAAATGAGAACAAAGCCGGTTATTTAATCAACAAACCGATGGACCAGGTACGCATTCCGTAATCTTTGAAATAAGGCGTAATATCCGAGCCGAAAGTGATGTTGATAGGACCGTAACCGGCATATACCTGATAGCCGTAAACGGTTTTGTTTTGGCGGAAGTTTCTGGTTTCCTCCACATTATAAGCGGCATAATTATCCTTGAATTCGATATTTTGTTTCGACGTATCGAAAAATTTGGCATAACCCATTCCTCCGACGTGCCAATGAGTATGCCGCCCCAAGCGGATTTCCAGTCCGAGCGGAACTTTTATCCAGGAAGTTCGCAGGACGGATTTGGTAACCGTAAAACCCGGATCGTCGAGTTTCAGCCGGTTGTTGTCCACCAGGAAAATGTCATTGCCGTTGGGTGTTATACGGTCGTAAGAGAGTAAAAAACCGGAGAAGAGGGTCAGAATCCGGTATTTGTCCAAATTCATTTCGATACCAACACCGATATCCGTGTTTCCGGTGCCTTTGGATTGGAACGCCGTGGCCGAAGAGGCGTCGGGGAAACCGCCGAAAGATTTCATTCTGGAAGTTCCGAAAACCAATCCCATTTCAACCCTGATTTTATGTCCTTTCTTGGCACATTTCCGTTGTTTTTTTGCCGTGTTCTTGCCGGGTTTTTTCGGCTGTTTCCGTTTTTTCGGTACGGAAATTTTGATGCCGAAAATATCTTTGACGCCGAAGGGATTTTCTTCGGAAATGTCGGCCAAACCCAAACTTTCGCGGTAGCGTATCATTTCGTTCATAAAAGCATAATCCCAGTCGTCGGCGTAGCGGTCCAGGATGCGGTTGAGTTGTTCCTGCGCCCGGAGGGTATCTTTCGTATCCACATTTTTGACTTTTCGCAATAATTCGTCCGACAATGCGCGTTGGATGCTGTCCACACGTTTGAGGTGACTTTGCGTCTGTGCAATGACCGGCGATTGTTGGGCGAACATTGAAACGCTTCCCGCTATAAAAACGAGCAATACCAATAGTTTTGTTTTCATATCAGATTGATTTTAAGGGTTTACTTGAACAATATTTTTCCGTTTTCGAACCGGATGATAATTTGCCCGGGGGCATTCGGATCTTTGAAATATCCGTGGATTTTTGTGATGTCGTCACCGGTTTCCTCCGTTTTTCTTCCCGGGATGCTCACTTGTGTATAATCGTCTTTTTGTATGCGATACCGGAAGGCAAGGTTTCTGGGATTAGCTATGGTCAGGCGGTTATAATCCCCGGAGAATTTCCAGATTTTGAAATGTTCGGGAATTTCACCGATATTGATCGTGGAAAAATCTCCCGAATAATACAGCACGTAGGGTCTTTTGATGTTTATTTTCTTGTAATCGGAAGAGATATACACCGATTTTATCCGTTCGATATTCAACTTTCCGAAATCGCCTTCGACCTTTAAATTCTTGGCCCTGCGAATATGACATACCGTATAATCGCCGTTGAGCACCAGATTAAATGTCAATCCGATATTAAACCGGGAAAAATCCGAGACGATTCGGCCGCTTTTGATAAAATAAATATTGCTGTTGCGGTAGTAATCGCCTTTGATGAGGTTTTCGGGATGATGCAATTCGCCGATGTCCAATTTTCCGTGATCCATATCGGAGGTGAAGCGACCGGAAAGTTTATTCAAAACCAGCGAGGAAAAATCTCCTTGTATATCCAGATCGTAATTTTCCGGCATTGAGATGTCGATATTGGTTTCGACCTTGTAATATTGTGTTTTACTACCGATTTTTATCATTTCAAACGAGTTGGGACCGTTATTTTCCACGGCCACGCGAAAACGGTTGCCCTCGCGTGAGATATCAATCGACGTATTTTTGTAAGGCTCTTCGATAATATCGTCACTGCTACCGGAAAAACGAACGGTAACATTCACCGTCAGGCTGTCGGTTTTGGCGGTGGAAATATTGATTTTGGCCATATCGCTGTCGATAAATACCCGGCCTTTTCCGGGCAGATTGCGGAATATTTCCGCCTTGTTTTTTTCAAGACGTTTGTTTTGGGCTTGCACCAAGCTCGTAAAGAGCATCAATGCCGCCAATATCAGGCTTTTATGAATGATGCGCGGATTTTTCATAGCGTGCATTTTTTTCGGTTGTTTCAAGATTTTTTTCCAATTCGTTCAGCAACTGTAATTGCCGGTTCAGATTATCCCGCATAGCGTTGAGAATCAAGCGGTTGTTGTTTCGTCGAAAATCGGATTTCAGTTTTTCCAAATCGGCTTGCAGGCGGTTCAATTGCTTGAAAGTATCTTCGATCAATTTTCGGGATTGCGGCGAATCGAAGGTTTTGATTTGCGAAAAACGCGATTTCAGTGCGTCGGCTATGTTTTCCCCGGGCACCTCGAAATTTTCCGCGGGCGAAATCCATTGGTCCCAAGGCAGATTGTTCAGATAAATAGACAGGAGCAATATGGCCGCCACGGCAACAAGCGAAAGGGTTTGACGCAAGAAAATGCGTTTGGGCGAGACGCTTTTGTGTTTTTCCAATTTCAGACGAAAACGTTGGAAATGTCCGTCGGCAGGCTCGTAAATGTCATACCGGTTTTCCACGGGACGAATCGGTTTATTTTCCATTTTCCAATAATTTTTTGAGTTTGTTTTTGGCACGCGAAAGCATCGTGCGCGCATGTTGATAACTTAGCCCCATTATTTCCATAATCTCCTCATAATCATAGCCTTCCAGATAATAAAGCGAAAGGATCGTCCGGTAATTGTCTTTCAGGCGTCCAAGGGCTTGCAATAATTTTCCGGGTTCCGTACGATGAAAAAATTCCGTTTCATCTTCTTCCCGGTCGATTTGTTCGGGGATTTGTTCTTCCTGCAATTGATTGTCAAATCGTTTGTATTTCTTCAACCAATTCAAACTTTCGTTGACAACAATTCTTTTGAGCCACGCCCCGAAAGTGGAACGACCTTCGAAGCGGTGCAAGTTGGCAAAAGCTTTCAGAAAGGCTTCCTGCATAATGTCTTCGGCAAAATGAAAATCGTTGATAATCCGGTAGGCCGTATTGAACATCGGTTTGTAATACATCGCATATATTTTTTCCATCGCACGGCTGTCGCCGCGTTTGCAAGCTTCGATCAAGTCCCGCCTTTCCGTCGAAATTCTCAATGTTCCGGGTTTTAATCACCTTAAAGATAGACTTTTCCCGGCATTGTTACACTTTTATCCGAGAATTTACATAAAAAAAGGCGAAAGTATCTTACTTCCGCCCCTGACAATGGATGTTTTATCCTATTTGTTACCGATCATCCAAAGTTTTCAGGAGGCTGTCGGCGGTTTTATCGATGTTTTGTTGAACTTTATTCATCGCTTCCTCGATTTTTTTCTCCCATTGTTTCATATTTTTATCTTGGGGCAACTGGAGAAAATCCTCGGATTTTATCTTGTTCAAGGGAAAAAATTGTCCGCCGATACCCAAAACTTTATAATCGCCCATCCGGTAAACGGAGAAAAGATAATAATTGTCGCGCACGAAAGCGTTGTCGGCAAAACCGGCTAATGCAGAGGAAAAACTTGCCAAAAACTTTCCGAATGGTCCGGGATTGTTCTTCTCGACTTGTTTTTCGATACGTTTTTGGAAATAATCGTTAAAATCCTCGTGATCGGGATTGGTAAAAAACAGAAATACGGCCACAAGGGCCAGGACGAAAGCTATTTTCTTCATATTTTGGTATTGATATCGAAATTTTCGAGATAATCGGAGAATTTTTTGACGAAAAGTCCGCCAAGCATACCGTCCACCACACGATGGTCATAGGAATGGGAAAGAATCATTTTGTGCCGTATGCCGATAAAATCGCCGTCGGGAGTTTCGATCACCGCCGGAACTTTGCGAATGGCACCGACCGCCATAATGGCCACCTGCGGCTGGGGAATAATGGGCGTTCCGGCAATGTTTCCGAAAGTACCGATATTGGTAATGGAATACGTGCCGCCGACAATTTCATCCGGTTGCAATTTGTTTTCCCGCGCCCGTCGAGCCAAATCGTTGACCTTCTTGGCCAATCCGAGCAGGTTGTATTGATCGGCATCCTTGATAACGGGCACGATCAAATTTCCCGAAGGCAATGCCACGGCCATACCTATATTTATATGTTTCTTGCGGATAATTTTATCGCCGTCCACCTGCACGTTGATCATCGGGAAATCTTTGATGGTCTTTGCGAGATAATAAATGAATACGGGCGTGTAGGTGATTTTTTCTCCTTCGCGTTTCAGGAATTCGTCTTTGATACGGTTACGCCAGCGAACGATATTGGTTACGTCCGTTTCCACGAACGATTGTACGTGCGGCGAAGTGTGTTTGGAACGCACCATATGCTCGGCAATAAGTTTGCGCATACGGTCCATCTCGATAATTTCGTCGCCGGGTTCGATAATAATGCCTTTGTTTTGGGGCGTATATCCCGAGGCGGGTTTTCCCTGCGGAACCGGTTGTTCGATTACGGGCCCTGCGGTTTTTGCCGCGGGCTCGTGAGCCGGGGCGGCACTGCGTTGTTTAAGGTAATTCAAAATGTCGTCTTTGGTAACGCGTCCGTTTCGTCCCGTGCCGGGAATGCGACTCAATTCCTCCGGACCGATATTTTCCTTGGCGGCAATATTTCTGACCAATGGCGAATAAAACCGCGTATCTTCAACAGGAGCATCGCCTTGCGGAACAAACGGTACTTCGATATTTTCTTCCTGTTTTTCCCGTCCGGCCGTTTTTTCCGTTAATTCCGGGTTGAAAACCGGCGTTTCTTCCTCATCTTCTATTTCCGCATCCGTTTCGATAATGGCCACCGGTTCTCCGATTTTGATAACGTCACCTTCTTTGAATAATTTTTCCTTCAATATCCCCGAAACTTCCGAAGGCACTTCACTGTCCACTTTATCCGTGGCCACTTCGAATACGGCCTCGTCTTCTTCGATTTTATCGCCGACTTCCTTAAGCCAACCCGTCAAGGTGGCTTCGATAACGCCTTCGCCCATATGCGGCAATCTCAATTTATATAGCGGCATAACTTTCCTTTTTGGCGAAAATAAGCATTTTTGCGGAAAAATCATACGGAAATTACGACAAAACCGCCCCTGTAAAGTCAGGTTTTTTTCAACGTTTTCGCTCGATCACACGTAAATTGTCCGTTTTACCTCCGTCGATATCGAACAACAGCATCGTCCTGACAGTATGAAAGCCGGATTTGCCCGCCGCGCCGGGATTTAAATGCAAGAGACCGTTTTTTTTGTCCTGCATTACTTTCAGAATGTGCGAATGCCCGCTGATAAAAATATCCGGACGGTATTCTTCGATCAACTTCCGCGCTTTGGGCGTATATCTGCCGGGATAACCGCCGATATGCAGGATCACGACTTTCAGCCCTTCCACGGTGAAAAATTGATATTCGGGAACCGCCAAACGTATGCGGGCATCATCGATATTTCCCCAAACCCCGCGAAAAGTTTTTTCCTTTGACAACGTATCGATAATTTCCGCCGAACCGATATCGCCGGCGTGCCATACTTCATCGACTTGCGGCACATAGCGCATAATAAAATCGTCGAGGGTTCCGTGCGTATCGGATAACAGCAAAATTTTTTTCATTGTTTCAATGGCTTGGAAACGGCTTGTCCCATTCCTATGACACGCGTAAAGCGGGCACCTTGCGGGTGATAATAGACCAAAACGGTATAACGGTTCTCGGTTTCGGAAAAACTCGGTTGCAATGCCGCCCAGTCCAAACGGCCGTCAGGTTTTCGCCCGACGAAATAATAATCGTAATAGCCCTGTTTCAGAATGGCCGTGACCGTGTAAAAATCGCCGTCGCGTTTCAAGAGCGACTGTTCATTCGTTTGCCAATTATTGAAACGGCCGATCACATATATTTTCTTCCCTGCTTCAATAAAACCGGCAGGAACACGAAAATGAACGCGCATATAATCGCCTTCGGTATCCGGATTTCCTGCTTGCAAGGCTTTGATAACGAACGATCCGTCGATATCCCGGAAATCTTCATAGCTTTTTGCCGGCCAAAACGGCATTACGTAGGCATCATAAAAATCATTGAGTTTCAGGCTGTCCAATCCGCGATTATACCCGCGTAAATTGCGCGTCTCGAATGAATGAAATTCGCCGCCTCCCTGGAAAAGCGCTTTGTCCGGATAGTAATAACGCAGACCTCTTCCTTGTGAAATAAAAGTAGGGCGGTCGAAACGCCGGACATCGAAAAGATTTTCGTTTTTCAATACGATGGCGGTCAGATCGCTATTAATATCGGCAATGGGAAAATGTCCGGTGTGAAGCGTGAAAGTAACAAACTGATGCGAGTCCGACAAGGAAATGTCCGAGGGGTAATGCACGGAGACGGAAACGGGAACGGCGTTCTCGTAAACTATCACGGGAAAATTGAAAACGGGTTCTTCGTCTTCGTTCAAAATCTCGATCAGATAGTTCCCCGATTTGGTTATCCTCGTGTTTTCATTAGGAATTTCAAAAGCATAATGCGTATAGGTCTGAACGGTGGCCGTGCTGTTTTCCTCGTTTTGAATCATATCCTGATCGTATCCGTCCACATATTCGATGGGCATTAAACCGGACGGCTGCCAATGTTCGTCATAACGTCGTATGCGGTAGTAATAGGTTTTTTCGTCGCCGTAGAGATCGTCGAAGGAAATAAAAAGTTTTTCGCCCAGTTTGACAATGGGATGCAAATAGGGATAATCATTAACGGTGCAAACGGCGGAACCGATATAATCCGGCGGCGGCATATAAACTTTTTCCAACTGGGAAAATATCGTTGACGGCAGCAAAAAAAACGCTATGAAAAATTTATATAAATTATTCATTATCAAAAACTTATTTGTTCAAAAAACAAGTATCCGAAATAGAGTGTAACGACAATTTTCAGCCCGGTGGAGAAAAGAAAACCGATCAAGGAACCCATCGCCGATTTCAATGCCTTTTCGACGTGATTGTCACGGATCAATTCACCGATAAAAGCACCGAGGAACGGTCCGGCGATAACCCCCAGCGGAATGGGCGTAATCAAACCGACGACCAATCCGATAACGGCACCCCAAACACCGTATTTGCTTCCGCCGAATTTTTTGGTGCCCATAGCGGGAATGATATAATCCAAAACCTGCACGATGACGGCAACGGCAAAAGTGGTCCAAACCATTTGCCAATTATGTTGAGCCTTATCGCTGAACTGGATAATCAATAAAGCCAGCCAAGCTACGGGCGGTCCGGGAATGACCGGCATAACACAGCCGATCAACCCGACAATAAGCAAGATAACACCGAGAATAATCAGAAAAATATCCATTGGCAAGAGCGTTTATCAAATGTAATAAAAATCCCGGTATGTCCCTTCATTTTTCGTGCCAAAAAAAACTTGCCCCGCAAAGGACAAGTTTTGTATGATTTATTGAAAAGGGGTCTTTGGATCAATCGAGCCATTCGGTGAAAAAGTCCATCATTTCCTCCTTGAAATCGTAGTGGAGGCGGATATATGTTTTCATTTCTTCCCGCAACGGTTGTTGTTCGCGATAGAGCCTTCCGTCGAGGGGTTCGTTCAAGTCGGCTTTACGGATATTCAGGCGTTTTTCCTTGATTTTATGCAGAAGGTCGGAGATTACTTTGCGCTCGCGCATAATTTTGTTTTGGAAACGTTCCAATTTGGCCAGTGCATCGTTGTCCAAGTCTTTTCTGGCGGCAATTTCCTCCAATTTTTCCTGGAAACTGTCCATCTCGTCGCGGTGGAATTTCAATTCGCGTTTCCACGTATCGAGATTAAACTCCAGGTCGCTTAAATAATGCATTTTCTTTTCCATAATGAGCGTTATTTTTTATGAGTAAATATAGGTTTTTTTTCTATAATTCCAAATAAGATTTATTCTTTTCCGACCTTCACCAATTTAACGACGAAAATCAAATCCGTATTGGGCGGAATAACCCTTCCGGCACCGCGTTGTCCGTATGCCAAATAAGAAGGAATAAACAAAACGGCTTTTTCGCCTTCGTGCAATTGCAGGATACCTTCGTCCATTCCCTGAATGACTTGTCCGACACCGACTTTGAACATCAACGGCATACCGGTTCGTTTTGACGTATCGAAAAGGTGACCGTTTTTGAAATATCCGCTGTATTCCACCTGAACGATTTGACCTTTGACGGGTTTCTTTCCTCGGGTTTTGTTCAACCGGTAAATTTTCAGTCCCGACGGCAGGCTGTCGGCTTTCTTTTCCCATTCGGCAAATTTGGCGGCCATTTCTTGCTCCTTCTGTTTTTTCTGTTGCAGCGCTTCTTGTTTTTGTTTCATATAATCGGAAAAGACTTTGACGGCATCGAAGTTTTTGGCTTTTTTTCCTTTGCGGATAATAATGACCTGCTTGATCGTATCGCCGCGAACGATTTTATGAGCCACGTCCATTCCTTTCACCACTTTTCCGAAGGCACTGTAATGGCCGTCGAGCCAAGGTGTATCGGTCAACGTGATAAAAAATTGGCTGCCGTTGGTATCGGGACCGGCATTGGCCATAGAAATAACGCCTTCGGTGTGTTTCAAATCGCTGATTTCGTTTTTGAATTCGTATCCGGGGCCTCCTTCACCGGTTCCCAGCGGATCGCCGCCTTGAATGACAAAATCTTTTTTGTCGCCGTTGGCTTTGCTGATAACGCGGTGGAAAGTCAATCCGTCGTAGAATTTTTTGCCTTTGTATTCGGGCTTAACGAAAGGATTTGTTCCCTCGGCCAAACTCACGAAATTGGCAACGGTAACCGGGGCTTTATCCGGCGCCAACTTGACCACAATATCGCCTTTACCGGTTACAATGTCGGCATACAAACCGTCCTCTTTCGGGCGGAAGCGTTGGGTTTTGCAACGGGAAGCCAGCAGAACAAAACTGGCCAACAACAACATACTAACGAGTTTTTTCATCTTTTTTGTGTTTATTCGGTTTAATATCAATGATTTTCAGGATCAATTTAAACGGAAAATTGGAAGGAATACGGTTGCCGTCGCCCAGATATCCGTAACCGAGATAAGAAGGCACCATAAAAACGGCTTCTTCGCCCTTCTTCAACAATTTGACCGCATTCCGCAAACCGGCGAAATATTGTTCCTTATCCACCGTATAGATTTTCGTCCCGATTTCGTCAAAATTGTAAATCGTATCGCCCTCCAATTCCGTCAAAGCATATCGCAAGGTAACCTTGTCGGCATATTGCGGATAATACCGGCTGCTATCGTTTTTTCTAATGTAGTAATAATACATTCCGTATCCGGTCTTGTGGTAATGATGCAAGGTATCGGCACGCATCAGGCTGTCGAAAATTTTTTCTTCGAACCGGTAGCGGATTTTATTGAATTTTATGGAAAACGTGTAATCGTGTCCGTGGAAATGTTTGACGGGAAAACGCGGTTTGATTTCGTCCCGGCAGGCTTGTAAAACCAATAGCGGAATGACAATATACAGAAAAGTTTTTTTCATCCTTTGTCGATTTCTTTGCATTCCTTTTTAACGGCTTGAACAAAAGCTTCGACGGCATCGTTCAGTTTGCCTTTGAAACTGCCGCCGGCGGCATTGGCGTGACCTCCGCCGTTGAAATATTTCCTGGCAAAACGGTTAACGTCGAAATGATTTTTCGAACGGAAAGAAAAACGGATAATACCCGGTTCGTCGGGTTTTTCGGTAATGAGCGCGGTGAAATAAGCGTCTTTCAGGCTCAATCCGTAATTGACGATTCCTTCGGTATCGCCCGGCCTGTAACGGTATTTTTTCAGTGTCGGCAGATCCAAGGCGATATAAGTCGTATGACATTCGGGAATGATTTTCAAACGTTTCAAAGCTTCGGCCAGCAAATTGAATTTATCGACCGAATACGTATCGTATATGCGCGACTGTATGGAGGCATTATCGATACCGTAATCGATCATACCGGCGGCTATACGCATCGTTGTTCCGGTGGTATTGCCGAATTTGAACGAACCCGTATCGGTGAGAATGCCCGTGTAAATCGCTTCGGCGGCTTTTTCGTCGAAATAAGGTTTTAAGCCGGTTTTTTCGATAAAAAGATAGACCATCTCGGCCGTGGACGATTTGCCGGGATCGGAAAAACGGTAAGGAATGCGCGTGTCCGGTTCGAGATGATGATCGATCATCACAAAAGTTTTATGCGGATACAGATTTTCCAAAACTTTGGACATACGGTTCCCCGTCCGGTGAAAAGCATTGAAATCCAAAAGGAAAATCAAATCGCCTTCTTGCAGAATTTTTTCCGCCTTGTCCGGGTTATCACTAAAAACAATCACTTCGTCCACGCCGGGCAACCATTGTAAAAAGCCGGGAACCGGATCGGGAGAAATGATATGAACTTTCTTGCCGTGGCGCGTCAATACCCGTGCCAGTGCCACCGCCGACCCGATACAATCGCCGTCGGGACGGGAATGGACGGTGAGAACGATATGCTTTGCCCGGTCAATGAGGTCCCTTGCCTGCTTGAAATCGAATGTGCCGGATGTTTCCAAAAGTTTTTTCTTTAAGAAAACAAATTTACGGCAAGTTTTTGGATTGATAAAGCGCGGGAGATCGATTATTCTTTCGGGTTAAACCGGTATTGCAATCCCAGGGAAAAGATAAATATATTATTGTAATAATCGGGATTGCTTTGCAACGGCCAGGATATGCCGCCCTGAATATAGCCTTTGAGTTTTTTTCCGCCGCCTTTGATGGTCAATACGGGTTCCCAATAGAAAGTGTTCGGCCGGGCCGGATAGGAAGTTTCGGAATTCGGATTTCCTTCGATACGATGGAGGTAATATTGAGGCGAAAGGTGCAGAAAAACAAAACGTGACGATAAGGAGGCTTCGGCATAATCGCTTTTGAAACCGATGGAAGGTTGCAAAAACAGGCGTTGATTGAAAACACCGACGCTGTCGATGACAAAAAAGTCGCCGATGATATTTTTTCTTTTGTAGTAGGTTTCTGTCGGCCCCATACCGTAACCCGTGAAAACTTCGTAGCGGCCGTATTGTCCAAATTTTCCGAACCAACCGGCGCCCGCTTCGACAAAGGTATGTGAATGTTTGTAATTAGGATCGCTTTGTTGCGAATCGAAACTGCCGTTAAGCATCACACCGATATGGTCCGTCACCGCATAAGCCGTTTGAACATCGTAGCCGGAAAAACCCGCATTGACCGATGCCAAGGCTTCACCTTTTTGATCGAATAGAGGCGTATTGACACTGTTGGGTACGTAGCTGACGGCACAAC
>CAYUQW010000027.1:0-12255 GCA_964446985.1 uncultured Flavobacteriaceae bacterium | reverse complement strand
TTCATACAAATATATTATATTTTTTTATATGGACAATTTTTGGTGAAAATAAGTAAAAATGATTATCTTGAGCAACCGGAAAATTAAAATCAAATTCGATGAAAATCTACACCAAAACAGGCGATAAAGGTACTACGCAATTGGTCGGGGGAACACGCGTGCCCAAGCATCACTTGCGGATTGAGGCATACGGAACCTTGGACGAATTGATGTCGCATATCGGTCTGTTGGCCGACAGTGTGTCGGATGAAAACTTGCGAGCGGAATTGCGCGAAATCCAAAAAAAACTTTTCACGCTCGGGACTTTCATCGCTTTGGATCCGGAGAAAGCCGTCCTGAAAAACGGTAAAAAAAGATTGGATATCCGGGATATTTCCGATGACGATATCGCTTTTCTCGAAAACCGTATCGACGCAATGAATGCCGGCCTCCCTCCCATGCAATATTTTATCCTCCCGGGCGGCCATCCGGTAGTCTCGTTTTGTCATATCGCCCGTACGGTATGCCGCCGGGCCGAACGCCGTATGACAGCTTTGTTCGAATCGCAACCTTTTGATTATAAGCATATTAAATATGTCAATCGCCTTTCGGATTATTTGTTCGTTTTGGCACGAAAATTGTTAAAGGATTTGCAAGCGGAAGAGATTCCGTGGATACCGGAAAAATAATTTCCGGATAAAAAATATTTGTTATACTTTCGCAAAAATTTAAAATACCATACAAATATGTACTGGACATTGGAACTGGCATCTTATTTGAGCGATGCGCCTTGGCCGGCAACCAAGGACGAATTGATCGATTACGCCATTCGAACGGGTGCGCCTCTCGAAGTGGTGGAAAACCTGCAGGAAATTGAAGACGACGAAGAAATTTTCGAGAGCATACGCGACATTTGGCCCGATTTCCCCGACGAGGAAGATTTCCTCTGGAACGAAGAAGAATACTAAAACCTCAAAACGAACCTCCGTTATGAAAAGTCTCCTTCGTGAGACTTTTTTTGTTTAACTTTGGAACAAATTTATCTGGCAATAAATTCCCCTGCATTATGAGCATTATCAATTCCGTGTTAAAAGTTTTTTTGGGAGACAAACGCAAGAAAGATATTCGCGCATTACAACCGGTTGTCGATCAAATCAATAAAATTTATGCCGGTTTGAAGGATCTGAGCAATGACGAATTGCGACAAAAAACCGTGGAATTCAAACAAAAAATAAAAGACGCCACCAAGGATATCGCCGAAAAACAAGCCCGTTTGCAGGAAAAAGCCTTGGCCGAAGAAGATATCGACAAACGCGAAGATATTTTTAAGGAAATCGACGAACTGGAAGAAGAGAAATACCGCATCGAAGAAAAGGTCCTCAATGAAATTTTGCCCGAAGCCTTTGCCGTAATGCGCGAAACGGCACGTCGCTTCAAGGAAAATGACAAACTGGTGGTTACCGCCACACCTTTCGACCGCGAATTGGCCGCCAAAAAAGATTATGTGTATATCGAAGGCGACAAAGCCGTATGGTTGAACGAATGGGATGCCGCCGGCAAGGAAATCAAATGGGATATGGTGCATTACGACGTACAGTTGATGGGCGGTATCGTTTTGCATCAGGGAAAAATCGCCGAAATGATGACCGGGGAAGGGAAAACCCTTGTGGCCACCTTGCCCTTGTATTTGAATGCCTTGCCGGGCAGAGGCGCGCATCTGGTGACGGTGAACGATTATTTGGCCCGCCGTGATGCCGCTTGGATGGGGCCGTTGTACGAATTTCACGGGCTGAGTGTCGATGTCATTGACGTGCACAAACCGCACAGCGAGGGAAGAAAGAAAGCTTATCTGTCGGACATAACCTACGGAACCAATAATGAATTCGGTTTCGATTATTTGCGTGACAATATGGCACACGATGTCAACGAAGTCGTGCAGCGGGAATTGAATTACGCCATTGTGGACGAGGTGGACAGTGTCCTGATCGACGACGCCCGTACGCCGCTGATTATCTCCGGGCCGGTTGAGCAGGGCGACCGCCACGAATTTAACGAACTGAAACCGCTTGTGGAGAAAATCGTTCAGGCCCAACATCAACATTTGTCCAAAGAATTGGTGCTGGCAAAAAAACTTATCAAAGAAGGCAATACCAAAGAAGGCGGCTTGCACCTGTATCGCGTACATCGAGGTTTGCCCAAAAACCGTGCGCTGATCAAATTTCTCAGCGAGCCCGGTATGAAGCAATTGCTTCAAAAGACCGAAGCGTATTTTATGCAAGACCGTCAACGGGAAATGCCCACCATTGACAAGGAATTGTTTTTTGTCATTGACGAAAAAAACAATTCCGTCGAACTGACCGATAAGGGAATCGAATTTCTGTCGCAATTTACTTCGGATGATTTCTTTATCCTCCCCAATATCAGCGAAGAGATAGGCAAAATCGAAAAATCGGATCTTCCCGAGGAGGAAAAAATGAAGAAAAAAGACGAACTTTTCCGGGAATATGCCTCCAAAAGCGAACGTCTCCATACGCTGAACCAGTTGTTGAAAGCCTATACGCTGTTTGAGAAAGAGGTCGAATACGTGGTGCTGGACGGCCAGGTGAAAATCGTCGATGAACAAACGGGACGTATTATGGAAGGCCGCCGTTATTCCGACGGATTGCATCAAGCCATCGAAGCCAAGGAAAACGTCAAAATCGAAGCGGCCACACAAACCTATGCCACCATCACCTTGCAAAACTTTTTCCGGATGTACCGGAAACTGGCCGGTATGACAGGTACGGCCGTAACGGAAGCCGGCGAATTTTGGGAAATATACAAACTCGACGTGGTGGAAATTCCCACGAACAAACCGGTTATACGCGAGGACAAAAACGATTTGATATTCAAGACAAAACGCGAAAAATTCAATGCCGTCATACAGGAAATCGAACGCTTGCGCAATCAAGGACGCGCCGTGCTGGTGGGAACAACTTCCGTGGAAACTTCCGAGCTTCTGAGTAAAATGCTGAAAATCAGAAAGATACCTCATAATGTTTTGAACGCCAAGCACCATCAGCGCGAGGCGGAAATTATTGCCGAAGCGGGTAATCCCGGCGTAGTAACCATCGCTACGAATATGGCCGGTCGCGGTACGGATATCAAACTGCATCCCGACGTAAAAAAAGCGGGCGGATTGGCCATTATCGGCACCGAACGCCACGATTCCCGGCGTGTGGACCGCCAGTTGCGCGGACGTTCCGGACGTCAGGGAGATCCCGGCTCGTCGCAGTTCTTCGTTTCGTTCGAAGACGATTTGATGCGCTTGTTCGGCTCGGAACGTATGATCAAACTCATCGACAGAATCGGCTTGAAAGAAGGCGAGCCCATTCAGCACGGGCAACTGACCAAATCCATCGAAAAGGCACAGAAAAAGGTCGAAGAAAATAACTTCGGAATCAGGAAACGCTTGCTCGAATACGACGATGTGATGAATTCCCAACGGGAATTGGTGTATAAACGCCGCCGCCACGCTTTGGAAGGTCAGCGGTTGCGTGTGGATATTGTGAATATGATCTATGAGTTGGCCGAATACCTTGTGCAAAAACATAAGCAAGACGGCGATTTCAAAGAATTCGAAAACGATTTGATTCGTTATTTCTCCATGCGTTCACCCGTGTCCGAAGAGGAATTCAAAACCGTCTCCGAAGAAGAATTGATCAACCTTATTTTCGATAAGGCCTATCATTTCTATCTCGACAAAATCAAACGTAACGCCGAGGGTATTTATCCTTTGATAAAACACGTGTACGAAACGCAACGGCACCGGTATAAACGTATTGCCGTACCTTTCACCGACGGTATCCGCACCATCCAGATTTCCACGGATTTGGAAGAGGCCTACAACACGCAGGGCGCCAAATTGGTGGAGGATTTCGAGCGAAACGTTACCTTGGCCATCATCGACGAAGCCTGGAAAGATCATTTGCGCCGTATGGACGAACTGAAAACATCGGTACAAACCGCTTCGTACGAACAGAAGGATCCTTTGCTCATATACAAATTCGAGGCCTACGAACTCTTCCGCGAAATGCTTGACAAGGTGAACAAAGAAGTGGTCTCCTTCCTGTTCAAAGCCGACTTGCCTCGGTTCGACGCTTCGCAAATCAAGGAAAGCCGTCAGGAACGCCGGCGTAAACCGCGCTACACCGAGACACGTACGGATACGGCGGCCGAAGCGGCCCGTCGTCAAGCGGCGGCGGCACAAAACATCCCTTCGATGGAAGAACTGGCCGAAAGCGGTCCCAAATACGGACAGACGCAAGCGCCTGCAATTACGTCGCCCATACGTCGCGAAGGACGTAAAATCGGCAGGAACGAAATCGTTACGATTATCAATGTTTCCAGCGGCGAAGAAAAACAAATCAAATACAAAAAAGCCTTGCCTTTGTTGAAGGAAGGCGAATGGGTTTTGAAAGAATAATTTTATTACCTTTGCATTCCCGAGGGCTCTTAGCTCAGCCGGTTCAGAGCGCTGCCTTGACAGGGCAGAGGTCGGCGGTTCGAACCCGCCAGAGCCCACTTTCTTTTTTTGCGCTATTTCGGCTCCATCACCACAAAGGGTACCATCATCTCCTGCATCGATATGCCGCCGTGTTGGTAGGTGTCGCGAAAATGATTCACGTACTGGTTGTAATTGTTGGGATAGACGAAGAAATAATCTTCCTTGGCGAAAATATAGGTGCCGTTGATATAAGGTGAGGGAAGCTGAAATTTATCCGGTTTTTTGCATTCCAATACGTCTTTCGGATTATACGTAAGGCTGCGCCCGAGTTTGTAGCGTAGGTTCAGGCTTGTTTCCTTATCGCCGACAACACGCGTAGGCCGTTTGACGTTGATGGTACCGTGGTCGGTGGTGAGAAAAATTTTCCGCCCTTGTGCCGCGGCATTTTCGATGATTTGATGCAAGGGCGAGTTGACAAACCAGGTGGCCGTCAATTTGCGGTAGGCCGAATCGTTATTGGCCAATTCCTTGATGAGATCCATCTCCGTTTTGGCGTGGGAAATCATATCCACGAAATTATAGACCACGACAATCAAATCTTTGCCGGCGAGATTGGGTATTTGCCGGGCGGTCCTTTCGCCGAATTGATAATTCAACACCTTGAAAAATTCGGGTTCGGTTTCCAGGCCGTGCCGCCGGAGGAAGGCTTTGAACAAATCCTTTTCGTGCAGGTTTTTTCCGCCTTCTTCGGGGTCGTCTTTCCACCATTGCGGAAAACGTTTTTTGATGCCCAACGGCGTCAGCCCCGAGAACAAAGCGTTCCGGGCGTATTGGGTGGCGGTGGGTAAAATGCTGAAATACAGACTTTCCTCGTTGATATGCAGAAATTCTTGCAATACCGGCCTGATACTGAGCCATTGGTCGTAGCGCAGGTTGTCAATGACCACCAAAAGGGCTTTTCCGGCGCTTTGCGGCAGCATTTTTTCCTTTAGCAACCGGTGGCTCATCAGGGGCGCGTCTCCGGAACCGTTGATCCAATCTTCGTAATGTTTTTTCACAAAACGGAAAAATCCGGCGTTGGCTTCGGCGATTTGGCCGTTGAGAATATCCCGCATCTGTTCGTCTTCCAGTTCGTCCAGTTTGATGGACCAAAACATCAATGTCCGGTAAATGTCGGTCCAGGATTGCCAGTCGTTGCTCATCCCGATATCCATCGAAATTTTGCCGAATTCGCGTTGATAATCCCGCACGGCTTGCTCCGAGACCAGTTGCTTCTTGCGGAATATTTTCTTGAGACTCAATATGATTTCATTCGGATTGATAGGCTTGATCAGGTAATCGGTGATTTCCTTGCCGATGGCTTCTTCCATAATGTTTTCTTCTTCGCTTTTGGTAATCATTACCACAGGCAAATCCGGATGTTGTTTTTTTATTTCCAGCAGGGCTTCCAATCCTTGCATTCCGGGCATTTGTTCGTCCAGAAAAACCACGTCAAAATTTTGTTCCGACAACTTTTCCAAACCTTCGGAAGCATAGCCGGCGGTTTCCACCTCATAACCTTTTTTTTCGAGAAAAATAATATGCGGACGTAACAAATCTATTTCGTCGTCAATCCAGAGAATGCGTAATTTTTCCATAGGAACGATATTTTATAACTTTGTGCAAAATAATTTCGACGCGTGTCCAAATATAAAATAATAAACGACCCGGTCCACGGTTTTATTTCAATTCCGGACGAAAAAATTCTGGCCCTGATCGACCATCCGTTTTTTCAGCGTTTGCGGCGGATATCGCAGATGGGTTTATCGTTTTTGGTCTATCCCGGCGCCACACACACGCGTTTTCACCACAGCATAGGGGCGATGCACCTGATGCAAACGGCGGTCAATGTATTGAAATTCAAAGGTGTTGATATTACACAAGAGGAAGAAACGGCGGTATTGGCGGCCATTTTATTGCACGATATCGGCCACGGACCTTTTTCGCACGCATTGGAATACAGCATAATAGACAATATTTCACACGAGGAAATTTCTTTGGCCTTGATGCGGCAATTGAACCGCGAGTTCGACGGTTTTCTCGATTTGGGCATTGCGATTTTCAAGGGGAAATATCCCAAGCGCTTCCTGACCGAACTTATCAGCAGTCAAATGGATACGGACCGCCTGGATTATCTGCGCAGAGACAGTTTCTATTCGGGCGTGATCGAAGGGCAGGTTAATTCCGGGCGTTTGATCAAAATGATGAATGTCCGCGACAACCGGCTGGTGACGGAGGAAAAAGGTATCTATTCCTTGGAAAAATTCATTATTTCGCGGCGCTTGATGTATTGGCAGGTCTATTATCACAAAACCGTATTGCTGTTGGAAATCATATTGACGAAAGTATTGCAACGCGTCAAGGATTTGTTGGTACAAGGCATATCGGTACCCTTGGATGAACATTTGGCATTTTTGTTCAGGGAAGATTTGGATTTGAATAATCCCGGTCATTTGGATATTTATACGCGATTGGACGACAGCGATATCCTTTATCACGTGAAGCAATGGGCGGGACACAAGGATTTCATTTTGTCCTATTTGAGCAATATGATCGTAAACCGCCGTCATATCAATAAAATGTTGTTGCGCAACGAAGCTTTTGGCGATGAGGAAATCGCATTTCAAAAGGAAAAAGCCGCCCGTAAGTTCGGCCTGACGGATGAAGAAACGGAATATTTGGTTTTCAGCGGCACCGTGAGCAATTTGGCGTATGATAAGGAAAAACCGTTGCTGTTGTTGAAGAAGAACGGTGAGGTGGAAGAATTTTCCAAAGCCACCGACCGGGCCAATATCGAAGCATTATCGCTTCCCGTGGTCAAATATTATCTGGGATATCCGCGATACACATAAAAACCGGGCATTAAAACGGATGTTCATACAATAAATATGATGTCGAATAGTTGAATATTAATAATGAATTGCAAAAAATTAATCTTTTTCATACTTTTACGGCAATGAAAATGACACTTGAGGAAATAGCAAAAATCATAGACGGTGAAATAGAAGGAGAACGGGGAACGGTTATCCGCGGCATAGGCAAAATAGAAACCGCCAAGGAAGGCGATTTGACTTTTCTGGCCAATCCGGTTTATACGAAATATCTCTACACAACCAAGGCTTCGGCCGTTATTGTCAACAAGGATTTCCGGCCGGAAAAAGATGTTAAAGTTGCCCTGGTGCGGGTGGATGATTCCTACCGGGCTATTTCTAAGATTCTGCAATATTTTCATAAAGAACCGGAAAAAACGGGCATCGATTCGTGGGCCTTTGTACATCCTACGGCTAAGATTGCCGGAGATGTGTATATAGGCCCTTTTGTTTATGTGGGTGAAAATGTCGAGATAGGTAAAGGCACCAAAATTTATCCGCATACCTATATCGGGGATAACGTGAAAATCGGTAAAGACAATTTGATTTATGCCAATGTGAGTATATATCACGATACCCGGATCGGCAACAACGTAACGATACATTCCGGCACGGTTATCGGTTCGGACGGGTTCGGTTTTGCACCCAACAACGGCAAATCTTTCAAGAAAGTGCCGCAGATCGGCAATGTGATCATCGAAGATAATGTGGAAATTGGTTCCAACACTTCCATTGACCGTGCTACGATGGGCTCTACGATTATCCGGCGCGGTGTGAAGCTGGATAATTTCATTCAGGTGGCCCATAATGTGGAAATCGGGGAAAATACGGTGATTGCTTCCAAAACGGGTATTTCCGGTTCCGTGAAAATAGGCAAGAATTGTATGATAGGCGGACAAGTGGGCATTGCCGGGCATTTGAAAATAGGAGATAATGTCAAGGTGGGCGCGCAATCGGGGATAACCAAAAACGTAAAAGACGGCGAAATCCTGATCGGGACGCCGGCCATTCCCGCGCAAAATTTCAGGAAATCGGCCATTTTGTTCAAAAATCTGGAAGATTTGTACGAGGAAATAAAACGTTTAAAGGCAGAAATAGCACAGCTAAAATCCTTGAAGAATGAGTAAACAGAAAACCATAAAACAAGCGGTAGAGATGAAGGGTGTGGGCCTTCACACCGGCAAGGAAGTAACCTTGCGGTTGGTCCCGGCTCCGCCCAATTCGGGCATTGCTTTTGTAAGGACGGACCTGAAAGGTCATCCCATTCTTGAAGCCAGCGCCGATTTGGTTTCCGATACTTTGCGCGGTACGTCGATTGAAAAAAAAGGTGTTCGCATCCAAACCGTCGAGCATGTGCTTTCGGCTGTCAGCGGAATGGATTTGGATAACGTAATCATCGAATTGGACGCCCCGGAACCGCCCATCGGTGACGGATCGGCCATGCCGTTTGTTGAATTGATCGAAAAAGCGGGCATCGAGGAACAGGACGCCGAACGTGAGGAATATATCGTCAAACACAATATTTCCTATGTCGATCCCGAAACCGGCAGCGAAATGATCATTATGCCGTCCGATACGTTTCAGGTAACTTGTATGGTGGATTTCGGCACCAAGGTTTTGGGTACGCAGAATGCCTATTTGCGCGATCTTTCCGAATATAAAGAGCAGATAGCGGGCGCCAGAACGTTCAGCTTTCTGCACGAACTGGAAATGATGCTCCGCCAAGGCTTGATAAAAGGCGGTAATATCAACAACGCCATTGTGTTCGTGGATAAAAAAATCGACGATGAAACTTTGGCATTTCTGAAGAAAACCTTCGGAAAAGAAGACATCGAAGTTAAACCGAACGGTATTTTGAACAATCTGTCGTTACGCTGGCCCAACGAAGCGGCAAGACATAAACTGTTGGATATCATCGGCGATTTGACCTTGGTGGGCACCAAAATCCGCGGAAAAATCATTGCCAACAAACCCGGTCATAAGATAAATACGGCTTTTGCCAAGAAATTGCGCAAAATTATCAAGAAAGAAAAAAGAGACAACGTGCCCGATATCGATTTGAATGCCGAACCCCTGATCGATATTATGGGCATCAAACAACGCTTGCCGCACAGGCATCCGTTTCTGTTGGTCGATAAAATATACAAACTGACGGATACGGCGGTTATCGGTGTGAAAAACGTAACTTACAACGAATTTTTCTTTCCCGGACATTTCCCGAAGGAACCGGTAATGCCGGGCGTCCTGATTTTGGAAGCTATGGCACAAACGGGCGGAATATTGGCATTGGGAACCGTGCCGGATCCGGAAAATTATTTGACCTATTTCCTGAAAATGAACAATGTGAAATTCAAGCGTAAAGTCGTTCCCGGCGATACCCTCATTATGAAAGCCGATTTGTTGGAGCCGATTCGCAGGGGTATCTGTCACATGCAGGCTTATGCGTATGCCAATAACAAATTGGTGGCCGAAGCGGAGATGGTCGCTCAGATAATTCATAAAGACAAAATCAAGAAGTAATGCATTCACCCTTGGCATATATTCATCCCGAAGCCCAAATCGGCGAAAACGTTATCATAGAACCTTTTGCCTATATCGATAAGGATGTGGTTATCGGAGACGGTACGAGGATTTATTCTCACGGTGTCGTATTACGCGGATCGCGTATCGGTAAAGAATGCCGGATTTTTCCCGGCGCCGTTATCGGCGGAATTCCGCAAGATTTGAAATTCAAAGGAGAATACACCCTTGCCATTCTGGGTGATCGTGTTCAAGTGCGTGAAAGTGCCACCGTCAACAGGGGAACCAAAGTCAGCGGAAAAACCGTTGTTGAAAATGATGTTTTGATCATGGCCAATGCCCATGTGGCGCATGATTGCATTGTCCGTCACAATGCCATTTTGGCCAACAGCGTTGCCCTTGCCGGTCATGTGGAAGTTGGGGAATATACGGTTATGGGCGGATTGTCCGCCGTGCATCAGTTTACCAAAATCGGGGCGCATGTGATGGTCTCCGGCGGATCATTGGTGCATAACAACGTGCCGCCTTATATTACCGTAGCGCGCGATCCGTTGAAATTTATGGGCATCAATGCGGAAGGGCTCAAGCGCAGAGGTTTTTCCAAAGCGCAAATCGATGAAATCCATAACATATACAGGGTTTTGTATTTCAACAAAATGAATACGACCCAAGCCCTCGAATACATCGAAGAACACTTCGAACCGACACCCGAGCGGGATAAGATTTTGGATTTTATCAGAAATATCGACAAGCGAAGAGGTTTGGTTAGAGCATAAAAACAATAAATAACAAATCATATGGCATCAACTTCCGACATCAGAAGAGGCATGTGCATCAAACACAACAATGACATTTACAAAATAATCGAATTTTTGCACGTTAAACCCGGAAAAGGGCCCGCCTTCGTACGAACCAAAATCAAGAGCGTCACCACGGGAAAGGTCTTGGATCTGACCATTCCGGCAGGCCATAAAATAGACGATGTGCGTGTGGAAACGCGCAAATACCAATATTTGTACAACGACGGAGAAAATTACCATTTCATGGACGAGGAAACTTTCGAACAACTGGCTTTGCCCGGAACCGCCATCGATAATCCCCAATTCCTGAAAGAAGGCGAGCAGGTTACCATCCTGATTAAAGCCGATACCGGAACGCCTTTGACCCTGGAAATGCCCGCCAGTGTGATCCTCGAAGTAACACATACCGAGCCCGGCGTAAAAGGCAATACCGCCACCAATGCCACCAAGCCGGCCACCTTGGAAACCGGTGCACAAGTGAAAGTGCCGCTGTTTATCAACGAAGGCGATAAGATCAAAATCAATACGCAGACGGGCGAATATATCGAAAGAATCAAATAATCCCCCGAAAAACTGATTTTTGACGGCCTTTACTTCAAGGATAATTCCGTATTTTCGACAAAAATTAAGAAGCAATGAGCATTCTCGTCAATAAAGATTCCAAAGTATTGGTACAAGGTTTTACCGGTTCCGAAGGAACGTTTCACGCGCAACAAATGATCGAATACGGCACGAACGTGGTAGGCGGTGTAACACCGGGTAAAGGCGGCCAAACGCATCTGGATCGTCCCGTTTTCAATACGGTTAAGGAAGCCGTGGAAGCCACCGGCGCCAATGTGTCGATTATCTTCGTTCCGCCGGCTTTTGCCGCCGATGCGATCAAAGAAGCCGCCGAAGCGGGTATCGGCGTTATCGTGGCCATTACGGAAGGAATTCCGGTGGCCGATATGGTCAAAGCCAAAGATTATGTGGACAGGCACGGCGTACGTTTGGTAGGTCCCAACTGTCCCGGTGTGATCACGCCCGGTGAGGCCAAAGTGGGAATTATGCCCGGCTTTGTTTTCAAAAAAGGACGTATCGGTTTGGTATCCAAATCCGGTACTTTGACTTATGAAGCGGCCGATCAAATCGTCAAGCAAGGTTTGGGAATATCGACGGCCGTAGGTATCGGCGGTGATCCCGTGATCGGGACAACCACCAAAGAGGCGGTGGAAATGTTTATGAACGATCCCGAAACCGATGCCATCGTGATGATCGGCGAAATCGGCGGTAACCTGGAAGCCGAAGCGGCCAAGTATATCAAAGAAACGGGCAATAAAAAACCGGTGGTTGCATTCATTGCCGGACAAACCGCCCCGAAAGGCCGTACGATGGGACACGCCGGAGCCATTGTAGGCGGTAAAAACGATACGGCCCAAGCCAAGATGGAAATCCTCCGCGCACACGGTGTTCATGTTGTGGAATCACCTGCCGAAATAGGCAAAACCGTAGCGGAAGTGTTGAAAAAATAACAGAACGAAAAGGGTATTAAATAAAAAGCCGGGTTGTAAGCCCGGCTTTT
>CAYUQW010000026.1:0-12401 GCA_964446985.1 uncultured Flavobacteriaceae bacterium | reverse complement strand
AATAAAATTTGTTCGTTTTCAAACGTATATCCCAGGAAATTATAATGAATTTCATTTTCTTCAGTGAATAAACGCAAATTTGCTTTAAGATACTTTTCAATCAATTGATTGATTTTTTTATCATTTTGCGTATAATCAACCGACTTGCCGTAATTGGATTTTAAAGCCAATTGCAAGTCGTCCGGGAAAGTGTACAGAATAATTTTAAAGTCTTTTGCGTCTTCGTCATATTCGATTTCCGTTACGCTTACATAAAATTTGTGCAGGACAAAAGACGATAAGGAAAATAATAAGACAAAAGCTATCAAGTACTTATGTAATCTTCCGCCACTAATCATTAACAAAAATTTTACACCGGCAATATAAAACAAAATCCATTATATTTAGGCACAATTATTGTATTGAATTTATAATGCCAATATAAGAAAAATCTATTTAGCACAATGAAAAAAAAATATTTTTTTATACTTTTTTTTAGTATAATTTACTTTTCCGGTTGCAAAAAGCATACCATAGCCGAGAATGACTATCCCGACTACATTGTAGGCGAGTGGAAATTGCAACAAGTGACGGTTTACGGAAACAATATTGCCATCACCGATTGCCACAAACGTTCGCGAATGACTTTTTCATCCAATCACGCCGCACATGCCGTTTATTATACGATTTACCAATCTACCGGAAATTGTGTAAAACATTTGGAATATACCGGACAGTGGGCCTATCGCGACGGAACTTTTTATTTTGACGTGTACGATACGGCCGGCGTAAATCAACAGGAGGAAAAAAAATTGACCTTCACCGATCCCGATCATTTTTTTATTCAGGAAACCGTTGATAATATTCCCGGTATTTTTTATTTCGAAAAGATAGGAAGCAATTGATTTGTTTCTTACCTTTGCGCCGCTAACATGAAGGGGTGCCTTAACTTTACAGGCTGAGATCATACCCTTGGAACCTGGACGGGTAATGCCGTCAAGGGATCATAAAGTTTTGTGCGACCCTTCGCAACCTTATCCTGTCATGTTAAGTAAAATTTACCGGTTATTTTTCATCCTTTTCTTTGTCCAAGGATGGGCACAAGAATATGTCACATTACAGGTTACGGTTCAAATGAACGGACAACCTGTGGAAGGCGCAACGGTTTCCGTGCGGGAAGCCGGAAAAGAAAAAGTTACGGATAATACCGGAACGGCCGTATTCCGCTTATCGAAAGGAAATTATGAAATCATTGTCTCCTACAATAAAATCGTAAGGAGGAGAAAAATCAACCTTGACAAGGACAAACGGCTTGTTATTCGTTTGACGCCGGCGGGGAAATTACCCGTACAGGAATTGCCAACGGTTACCGTGAATGTGATCGCTGCGGAAAAAAACATGCCTGTCGCTCAAAATACGTTGAGCAAGAAACAATTAACCGCAACTTATACCGCCGAAGACGTGCCGTTTTTGTTGGACGAATTGCCGTCAACGGTTGTATCTTCGGATGCGGGGCTGGGCACGGGCTATACTTCCGTGCGTATCCGCGGGATCGGGCCGCAAAATATCAATGTAACGCTGAACGGCATTCCGCTCAACGACCCGGAATCGCAAACGGTTTACTGGGTGGATATTCCCGATTTCACATCAAGCACCTCCCGCTTGCAAGTTCAACGCGGGCTCGGAACGTCAACTTTCGGAACGGGATCTTTCGGCGCCAATATCAACCTGCAAACCGAAGGCCCGTCCCGGAAACCTTTCTCCGAATTGTCCGGAAGCTACGGTTCTTTCAATACTTACCGCGCCACCGTTAAATTCGGAACAGGATTGATTAACCGGAAATTCGGTCTTTCCGGCCGGCTTTCGCGTATCGGCTCCGACGGCTATATCGATCGTGCTTCGTCGGACCTGAAATCCTATTTCCTCTCGGCGGCTTATCTTTTCGGAAAAGGTAACCAAAGTCTGCGCGTGTACCATTTCGGCGGACACGAAAAAACCTATCAGGCGTGGTACGGTGTTGATAAAGAAACTTTCGACCGCAATCCCGGGTTCAATTACGCCGGTGCCATATATGACGACAGCGGCAATATCAAAGCCTTCTACGACAATCAGGTGGACGATTATACGCAAAAACATACGCAACTGCATTATTCGGCACGCTTGAACGATTGGAAAATCGGTGCCGTCCTGCATTATACCAAAGGATACGGCTACTACGAAGAATACGAGCAAAATCAGGATTTTGACAAATACGGACTTTCCCCCGTTGTCATCGGAAACGATACGATCCGCTCAACGGATTTGATCCGCAGAAAATGGCTCGACAACGACTTTTTCGGCGGTGTCCTCACAGCCACACGGCGCAGTGAAAAAAGCCGCTGGTACTTCGGTACAGGCTGGAACCGTTATATAGGCAAGCATTTCGGACGCGTCATTTGGGCAAGATATGCTTCCGGTTCCGAAATACGTCATACCTATTATAATAATACGGGCGACAAACAAAGTTTCAATGCTTTCGTCAAAAATCTCCGCGATTTGGGGCAAGATTGGACGCTTTTCACCGACCTTCAAATACGCGGAATCAACTACGAGGTGCATTATGATCCGCAAAAGACCTTCGATCCCGGTAAACGCTACCGGCTGACGGACAAACTGTTTTTCTTCAACCCGAAAATCGGCATCCAAAACACGCGGCAAGGCCTGTATGCTTACATTGCCCAAGCCTGGCGCGAACCCACCCGTACCGATTATCTCGAAAATCCCGTGAAACCCAAACCCGAAAGACTTATCGATATCGAAGGCGGTTGGAAAAACGGGAAGACTTTTTCCGGTTCCTCCTTGTTCTGGCATATCAATCTCTACGGCATGCTCTATCGTAACCAATTGGCCTACACGGGAAAAATCGATAATGTGGGAAATCCCATCCGCGAGAACGTCGGAAGAAGTTACCGCACCGGCGTCGAAATCGAAGGGCAATATAACCGCGAACCCGTCAAACTCGGATTTTCGGCCACTTTGAGCCGCAACAAAATCATCGATTATACCTATTATAATTGGGATACGGGACAAACGGAACATTTCGGCAACACGGATATTTCCTTTTCTCCTTCGATAATCGCTTCGTTTTCCGCAGAATGGCATCCCGCAAAAAATCTTGCCGTCCGTTGGCGAAGCAAATATGTCGGGAAACAATATATGGACAACCGCAATATTCCCTCATCGGTATTACCCGCCTATTTGTTGCATCACGCGGGCATTCGCTATACACTGAAACCCGCAAAAGGCGCCAAGGAAGTCAACTTGAAATTGCAAATCAAAAACATCTTCAACAAGAAATATGCCTCCAACGGCTATATGTGGGGCGATACGCCTTACTATTTCCCGCAGGCGGGAAGGTATTTCCTTGCAGGCGTCGATATTCTTTTTCGCTGATATGCCCTATCGCTCACTGGCCGGTTTTTGAGACCGGCCTTTTTTTATTCCGCTATTGCAAATGCAGAAGGAAATCCATTGTATCAACCCCGTCGGCATAATCCCATAAAGCCGGTTTTTGCGTGGTGCCGAAAGGAATGGCTCCGTCGATATCCGCGCGGCTGACAATCGTTTGAATTTTATCGGCGTCGTGTTGCAGGATTTGTTTGACCTCATCGAGATCGTCGTAGCGTTCATAAAAAACCACCCCCACGGGCGAAGCATAACCCGTATCTTTTTTGAGCAGAAGCAAGCCGTTTTCGAGCAAAGATTGTCGCTCGTCTTCATCCGTGCTCATCAAATACACCGCGCGGTAATAGTCGTAGTTGTTTTTATATTTTCTGTGGTTGGCCAAATGGCTGTACTTTAACGAAGCCTCGAAAATACGGTTCAAATCGAAATTATGCGGCACAAAAATCTTGGTTACATTGCGACATCCGAGCCCGAAGTATAAAAAAATATCATCGGCCAATCCGGACAAATCCTCTTTGGTCTCTTCACCCGTCAATACCGCCGTTCCGTTTCTGTTTTTGCGAATGATATGCGGATATTTTCCGAAATAATATTCGAAATAACGCGCCGAATTATTGCTTCCCGTGGCTATCACGGCATCGATATTGCGCATCAATCCGTCGGTGAAAACGGTTCTGCCCCGGAAAGCCGGTTCGACAAACGTGAGGTATTTTTCCAATAGCGGCAGCAATTTATTATCCGACGAAGACATTTTGACCAATGCCCTATTCCCCGACATCAAAGTGGTAATCCAATCGTGCATACCCACCAAAGGGATATTTCCGGCCAATACAAGACCGACGGTCCGGAGCGGCTCCTCTTCAGGAAAAACATAAGCGGAGAGCCACTTGTCGATATTTTCCGGCGACAAAGCCTCTGCCCATTCTTTCAGTGCATGCCGGACAAATGCGGGCGTAAACCAAGGATTTTGCTCTTGCAAACGGGAAACCGATTGTTCCAACACTTCATAAAAAACCTTTTCTTCTTCCGTAATTTCAATAGCAGCGTAATTTTTATCCGTAAAATTCTTGAGAAAATCACCCAATTTTTTCAGAGCCGCTGCACGTTGTTTGATTTGCATTTAAAAAAAACCTTTATATTTGTTCCTGCAAAACTACGAAAACCAATAAAATCTAAGATTATGGCACTCAAAATCACTGAAGATTGCATCAATTGCGGCGCTTGTATCTCCGAATGCCCCAATAATGCTATTTACGAACCGGGAGAACCCTGGCGCATGTCGGACGGAACCTGTATCAATGACGATACGGAACACGATCCCATTTCCGATGATTTCTATTACATCGTGCCGGACAAATGTACCGAATGTAAAGGTTTTTACGATGAACCGCAATGTGTGGCCGTTTGCCCGGTAGATGCAATTATCGAAAACGAAGAAGTCAAGGAATCCGAAGAAGAATTGTTGGCCAAAAAAGCCAAATTACATTGCGATTGATTCTTCAAACAATTGACGATAACCCGAAGCCGTCTCATTTCCGAGGCGGCTTTTTTATGACAAAAAAACAGGAAAAACTGCTAAAACGTCACTCCAACAATAACTCAAAAAAATAAATATATTGACTTTCAACAACTTACAAATCCCAACAAATAATTGGCTTGATTTTTTAGAGAAGCCTAATGAAAAAAATTAAAAATATGATACTGACAAAAAAACATTTGCAACTGCTCGAAAACATTTTCGATAAAAAACTCGAAAGCATCGATTCGCTAGAAATACTCGAATCGGATAAGGATTATCTCTATTATGTACAATTGGTACAAATGGGATTGTTGCGTGAAGACGAAGACCGGTTTTATTTGACATACCCCGGCATTATGCTGATGGAAGGTTACCGGTTGGCTCAAATGCAGGGAACTCTACCGGATTTCTCCGCTTATTCCGATGATTTCAAAATCGTCGGAAGCGCCGTCATCAACATGCTCTATACGGCGGATATGGCCAAAGACCGCGTAAACGACGTTATGAAGGCCGAATTGGAAAAACGCGGTTTGGTGGTCAATAATCTATTGAGTGAATTCGGCAAGAAGGTTCTGGAAGTTTACGAGGAAACCCGGCCTTACATTTATATCAATTCAAAACTGCAGGAATTCCTGAAAAAAACCTTGCCCGGCCCTTCGCCCAAGCGTATGCTGTTGGAAGCCGACAAATTCCAAATTATGGAAGCCGAAGCCATGCGCATGCTCAGTTTCAACGCACCTACGGGTGAATATTACAACCTCAGCGGTTTCGGGCAACAAATGCGTGCGGCGTTGTTGAAAGGCGCTTTCTTCAAACCCGTCACTTCGGAACATCTCAACGGAATTTTGGATTACGAAGCTTTCGGTAAAATCGATGACGATATCAAGAAAGATTTTATCGCCCAAGCCGTTATCGACGAAGAAGGTAAGCTCTTGCCGGCCGGCGAACATCTGCTTCGCGCCGCCGAACTGTTTATCGACGAACTCAGTATCGAACCGATGAGCATCGATATCGACGAAGCCGAAGCCGGCATTCTGGAAACCATCGATGAAATCAATAAGAAAACCGCCGAAAACCCCGATTACGTTGCCACCAAGAAAAACATCAAAGCCGAGTTTATCGACAAACGCTACAAGGAAGCCCTCAAACTCAGAGAAAAATACGGACGTAAACTCAAGGAATTGCCCTCGTTGAAAAAACGTTATGTCGAAGAATTGGAAAATACCAAAACCGCCGAAGAATGGTTCGAAAAAATCTATGATTTCGATGCCGCTTTATTCGGATTGCACGGCTTCCAATTGATCGAAACGGCATTGGACGATAAAGAAAGGATGTATTATCGTCTGACGGATGACGGCCGTCAAGCACTGGACATTTTGAAACAATTGAACAAAGAAATTCCCGCCGAAGGCGTAAAAGCCATCACCTTGAGCCGGCACGCTTTCATGTCGCCCGATATGCGTGCGGTTCAAAAAGCAAAAAATGCCCGCCTGATCGACAACGCACCGACGAAAACAGGACGTTTCTTCGCACGTCTGGCCTACAACAACAAAACGCCGAATATGACGCGGTACGGTTGGGAAATTATGCAACCCGTTCCTTACACCACAGGCATTTACTTGGAAGACCTGAAAAAATATTTCCCTTCGGACTCCGAAGAAAAAATTATCCAAACCCTGGAAAAACTCGACGCACGCGGATTGATACATTTCTATCCGAACAATTTGATTTTCCTCACCGAAGCCGGCCAAAAAATCAAACAAGCCACAACGGGGATATCGGGCAATATCAAATATCCCGTAACCCCCGATTTGGTGCACCTTTTGCGCGCACTGAAAGAAGTGGGAAGCCTCTATGTCAAGGAACGTAAAGTCCGCATCCTGCCGGACAATTGGAAAAAGGCCTTGAAGTTGACCAATATGGACCTCGAAACCTTCGAAAACACGCTTACGCTACTCAAACGCGCCGGATACGTAAGCAGTAACGGTATCACCGAAAACGGTCTGTTGGTCATCGAAGCGGCCGAATTACTGGAAGATATGGATCGCTTCTGGACGGAAATCGAAATTTAAGCGGATTTTAAACCCGTATTTTTCCATATCGGCGGTCAAATGACCGCCTTTTTTATTTTCATGCGTATTTTTCTTGCAAAAAAATGTCATTTCATCCTTGATTTTTCCATGAAATCCCTATATTTAGCAAACTTCTCAAAATGAATAAGCGCATCATCTCCGTTGATCTGTTTCGCGGATTGACCGTAGCCTTCATGATCTTGGTAAACAATCCCGGCACGTGGGCACATATCTACCGCCCCTTGGACCACGCGGAATGGTTCGGCACCACACCGACCGACTGGATTTTTCCTTTCTTCCTGTTCATTGTCGGCACCTCCATCGTATTGGCCTATATGAACCGTCCGACCGATAATCCGAAAACCTACAAGCGCATCGTCTCCCGGACGCTGAAATTGTTCTTACTCGGTTGGCTCTTGGGCGGTTTCAAATATACTTGGCCGTTCTTTCGCCCGGTCTCTCACCTGCGTATTCCCGGCGTTTTGGTGCGTATCGGCTTTGTGTTTTTTATGGCCGCATTGATTTTTTTGTTTTTCAAATATCTCAACAAAAAATTCGGTTTTAAAACCGGTTTGGCATTTCTTATCGGATTGTTTTTGGTGATTGAAATCGGCTATTGGTATGTGATGATCGGCAAAGACGAACTGGCCGGCGGTAATGTATCCGAATTGATTCAAACGAAATTGAACAAACACGACAATCTCGCGTCGCAATTGGATCGTAAAATTTTCGGTGTCAACCACATGTGGCGACATTGGGATCCCGAAGCCGGCAAAATCGTTCAAGGTGATTATGATCCGGAAGGTTTTCTATCGAGTTTCCCTGCATTGGCCACAGCCATTCTCGGTATTTTTCTGGGATTGATATTGGTTCGTATTAAACATCCCGGGAAACGTTTGTTGTGGTTTCTAGGTTTGGGAATACTGCTTATCGTCTTGGGCGAATTGTGGAAGCCCTATTTTCCTTATGCCAAAAAATTGTGGACTTCAAGCTATGTTTTGTATATGGGCGGATTGGCGTTTTTGATTTATGCGCTACTGTATTTGCTGACGGAATTCGTCCCTTATAAAGCTTGGACAATACCTTTTGTCGCGATGGGAATGAATGCCATTGCCGTATTTGTGCTGAACGGATTTATAGCCAAGAGTTTTTATATCGTCAAAATACACGGAAAGGCCGTTCATTCCTGGATTTATCATTACACTTGGGGAAATTGGATACATAAACCCGAAACGGCATCCTTGATGTATGCCTTGTCGGTTGTCCTTTTTTATGTGCTAATAAGTTTATATTTGTATCGTAAAAAAATCTTCTTCAAAGTCTGATCTTATGGCGCTGAATATTATCTGGGCGGGATTTTTTATCATCGCTTTTCTGATGGCGGTTTACAAAGCCTTCTTCGCTTCGACACCCGATCCGGATATTTTCAACCGCATCGTCTCCGCACTCTTCGACCGCGCCAAAACCGGTTTTCAATTGTCCCTTTTCCTTACCGGCGTGATGGCACTATGGATGGGCATAATGAAAATAGGTGAAGAAAGCGGTCTGGTGGAAGCGCTGGCCCGGTGGATAAATCCCGTTTTTTCGCGTCTTTTTCCCGAAGTTCCCAAGAAGCACAAATCCTACAGTTCGATGATGATGAACATCTCGGCCAATATGTTGGGACTGGATAATGCCGCCACCCCGCTGGGATTAAAAGCCATGGAAGATTTGCAGGAAGTCAATCCGGAAAAAGATACGGCCAGCAATGCCCAAATTATGTTTTTGGTGTTAAATACTTCGGGGCTTACGTTGATCCCCGTCAGTATTTTGGCCTTGCGTGCGGCGAGTAATTCGGCTTCTCCGTCCGACGTTTTTATTCCCATTTTATTGGCCACAACCGTTTCCACACTGGTGGGGCTGATGGTTACATTGATCATCCAAAAAAACTTTAACCCTTTGATCTGGGGATTGATTTTCGCATTTATCGCCTTAATGGCCATTGCATTTCCTTTTTTGAAAAATATCAATCCGGACTCGTTGGAATATCTCAGCAAAGTCGGAAGTAACTTTATCCTGTTTTCGGTTATTGCCTTCATTATTCTTTGGGGATTGTTCAAGAAAATCAATGTTTACGAAGCCTTCATAGACGGTGCCAAGGACGGTTTCGGTATAGCCGTGAAAATTATTCCTTACCTGATCGCCATGTTGACGGCCATCGGCGTATTTACCGCTTCGGGAGCCATGGATTATGTGCTGGATTTTTTCCGGTGGTTTTTTGCTTCGCTTCACGTGGATACGCGTTTTGTGGACGGATTGCCCACGGCTTTTCTCAAACCGCTGACCGGTGGCGGAGCGCGTGCCGCTATGGTGGAAAGCTGGAAAGAATTCGGTGTTGACAGCTTTGTCGGTCATCTGACTTCAATCCTGCAAGGAAGCACCGAAACGACCTTTTATGTGTTAGCCGTGTATTTCGGTTCCGTGGGCATTAAGAAAACGCGCTATGCCGTCTGGGCCGGTCTGGCAGCCGATTTTGCCGGAATTGTTGCCGCTATCGTACTGACTTATATTTTCTTCGGTCATTTGAAATAAAATCAGAAATTGACACGCATCCGGATACTGCCCGTGTGTATTACGGGATTATGCTCCGCCGCACGCATTTGATATTGCAAATCGAGAAAGATATCGGCACTCAAACGGTAATTCCAATTTACATCAAACACCGCATTTTTCCCCGGCTGTAGTCCTTCCAACAATACATAACCCGCGGGGGAATAGGCATTGCCGCCGAAACGGTTGAGAACATACCGGAAAGACGTTCGAATGCGGTTTTTCCGGCCGTTGGAATATTGCCAAGTGACAAAAATTTCATCGGCGGTGAGGTTTTCGGGCGAATACAAAGCTTCTTTTGCCGAGTGATTCCAGCCGAGGGAAATAAAACTTCGTTTGGATTTCCATTGTACGGGCAAATGCCAAATTTTTCCTTCGATATCATAATTTTTATACGGAAATTCCTCCTCGGCGTGCAACAAACTTATGCGTTCGAAAGACGGTTTGACAATCCAAAATCGCCGAATATGCCAAACGGCCGTCCATACGTGCCTTCTTGTAAACGATTCCTGCCGGCCGAAATATAAATTTTCGGCCCGACGCATCAATTTTCCTTCGTAACGGAGTGTAATATTTGACAAGGGATTGAAAACCCAAACATCACTTATCTTTTGGTGCCCGTTCAACAAATTCCCCGAGCGAAAAGCCAGGGATTTTTGCAAGGATTTTTCGGATGTCTGTTGATTCAAATCGATTTGCAACCGGTTTTTCCAGTTTTTCCAAAAACCCTTCCCGCCGATTTTCGTCAGATTTAAATTCCAATCGACATGTAGGCTGTTCGTATAGGCATCCCGGTATTTCCTTGAAGGAAGCAAGACTTTGATATAATCGGCCTGATCGGAATAATAGGCCGCCTCGAATTCGTCCGGTTCTTGCAATCCGTTGCCGTTGTAATCCACCCATTTGTATTGCCCCTGACCGTCCGGAACACGAACAAAAACCGCTTCTCTCACGGGCACACGGGCGGCAAACCGTTGTCCGCTCAGCGAGAAAACCGATATTTTCGAAGGCGTTTCCGCAGACATTTCCCCCGAAAAAAGCCACGTATTCTTATGCGGATTTAAAATATCGGAACGGTATCCGCCCGATAATTTCCACCGGAACAATTTGCCTTTGCGGGTCAACGAAGTCCTGTAATTATGTTCGTTCAAACGCCGGCTCCACCGGTTTTCCCTGATACTGTCGGAAGTGGTCCACGTATCCGATATAGACCATTGCCATTTATCCTTTCTATAGGTTATCTCGGGAGAAAACATAAAATAACGGTAATTCAAGCTGTCGGCGATGTTTCCCCGGCGTAAATCCCTGGTTTCCGTGGTTCCGGAAAGACTTATTTTCCACCGGTCGAATCGCTTGGAAAATTGATGTTCGAAATGATAGAAATCTTCGTGATCTCCGGCGGATTGTTGTCCGCTCATCCAAAAATCGTTCCCTTCCCACGACCAACCGCCCTTTTTCCCTTCCGTTGTCCAGTCGCCGCGCCAAAAACGTATGCTGTCGCGCAGCAAGAAACGGTGCAACCGTATGTCCGATTGCCGCACGGAATCCTTACGGATAAATTCAAAAGTCGCCCAATCGCTTCGTCCGTGCGAAGGATCGGGAAGATCCCAAATTTGCGTAAAATCCGCAGGAAAAATACGATCCTGAATATGATACCGGGCAGGCAAATGTTGCCAAGAAAAACGAACGGATTTTTCCGATACCGTATCTTTTGAAAAATCATATTGCACGGCCGAACGGAAAGCCAAAGCGTTTTCCCGGTTATTTCCCAAATAGAACGTATTCGGATTGTATCTGTTCAGCACCCAATCGTTCCGCCAACTGAATTTACGATAGCGGAAATTGTTTGAAAAACCGTAAAAAACATTGTTTTCCGGGGCTTCCAAAGGCCAATAAACCGAATAATCGCCGTTGCCTTCCCCTACGTATGTCATCACTTTTCCGGCCGACAAAATCCGGTCGACCCGATAGGCGCCGCGACGGTTTCCCATATAGCGGAATTGCACTTCATATAACGTATCGCCCGGGGAGGGCGGCCCTTGCTGATATTCGAAATAAAAATCCGTGCCGGTGTAATGTTTTTTGTACAAAATCTTATCGGCAGAATACGCCGAACGACGAATTTGCATCACATACGCGGTGGTTTTCCCGTCGAAATGTTCCAGAAAACGAATTTGCGAACTGTCGGGAGCCACCAGTAAAGGTTTGCTCTTCATATCGGTTTCGTTGAACATAAAAACCGACCAATCGCCGTACCTGTTTTTCTTCGTTTGCCGTATAAATCCCGACCAACGCCGGTAACGCCTGTTGGCATACAGGAAATCCACCGTCAACACATCGTACACATTAACGTCGAGTTTCGGATTAAGCCGCAATTCCGCCGTTCCGTAATCGATAACGTAATCCTTGTCCTCGCCTCGTTGCAACAAACGGCCGTTCAAATAAACCTTCTCGGAACCCGACAAAATATAAACATAGGTATCGTTCCCCGGAACATCCAGCAGAAAGGGGCCGTATTCGTCACTCTGCAAATTGAATTCCTTGCGATAGAACTTGCCTTTGACCGATGCCGCACGAACATCCAGCCCGAAATCCTCATCTTTCCAAGCCATTCCGATACCCTTATTATCTCGCCGGAAAGCAAAAACGGGCGTGCGGAATTGCCACATACTGTCTCCGGCGAACAATTTCCAACGTTTGGATTCCACCGTCAGATACATCCGGTTGATATCCTTCACCGGCGTTGAAATTCCCTGATATCCGTCGGGCAGGTTGTCATCATAAATATGGCCTGACAC